>JALYJV010000249.1 GCA_030775105.1 Pseudomonadota bacterium
GAACTGGCCCAGCCGGTCGATGTCCTCAACGGCGATGCCCTCAACCGTGCGCGGCGCGGCACGCTCGGCGAAACTCTCGAAAACCAGACCGGGATCTCGACGACCGACTTCGGCGCCGGCGCAGGTCGGCCCGTCATCCGCGGCCTTGGCGGCCCGCGCGTCGAGATTCTCGACAACGGTCTGTCGACGATGGATGCCTCTGACTTGAGCCCCGATCACGCCGTCGCCATCGATCCGGCGCATGCGCGGCAGATCGAGATTCTCAAGGGGCCGTCCACGCTGCTCTACGGCAACGGCGCCTCCGGCGGCGCCGTCAACGTCATCGACGAGCGTCTGCCCGATGAAGTCACACCCGGCTTTCACGGCGCACTCGGCGCCGAGTACGGCAGCAACGGCGATGTCGTGCAGACCCATAGCGAGTTCGACTACGGCTTCGGCAATCACCAGCTGCATGCCGACTACGCAGGGCGCGACAGCGGCGACTACGACATTCCGGGTGCTGCGGACATCGACGACGAAGGCGCACGCGACACGCTGCCGAACAGTGCGGTCGAAAGCGCGACCGGCGCATTGTCGTACAGCTACATCGGTGACGGCGGCGACGTCTATGGATTTTCGTTCGGCCGCTTCGACACGCAGTACGGCCTGCCGTTCGCGCATGGCCATCACGAAGAAGAGGAAGCCCACGACGAAGGCGAGGACCATGAAGAACACGAACATGACGAGACGCCGACCGGCTTCATCGATCTCGAACAGAACCGGTTCGACACGCGCATCCTTCTGATGAAGCCCTTCGGCGGTTTCGAATCGCTGAAGCTGCGCGCGGGATATTCGGACTACACACACACCGAGTTCGAAGCGCCGGACGAGATCGGTACCGTGTTCAACAACGAGCAGGTCCAGGCCCGCGCCGAGGCCACGCACGAGCTGCTGGCCGGCCTGCGCGGCACGATCGGGCTGCAGCTCAACGATCGCGACTTCGAGGCACTGGGCGACGAAGCCTACGTGCCTCCGGTCCGCAGCCGTTCGCTCGGCGTGTTTGTCGTCGAAGAACGTGACTTCGACTTCGTCCGCCTCGAAGCCGGTGCGCGCGTCGAGCGCACGCAGACCGATCCGTCGGGTGGGATGGCGCGCGATTTCACGCCGCTGTCGCTGTCGGCCGGCGCGGTGTTCACCCTCAACGAAGCCGCGCACCTGAAGCTGTATCTGACGCAGTCGGAACGCTCGCCGGTCCAGGAAGAGCTGTATGCCTTCGGCCCCCACGCAGCGACAGCGACCTTCGAGCGCGGCGATGAACAGCTCGGCCTCGAACGCTTCCGCAATATCGAGCTGGGTCTCGACCTGCACCAGGGCCGCTGGTCGTTCGCCGCCAACCTGTTCAACAATCAGGTGCGCGACTACATCTATCTGTCGGAGATCGACGAAGGCCTTGGCGCAGACGGCAGCGGCACAGCCGGCAGCGATGGCGTCGCCGACCGGGTCGGCCACGACGGTGAATTCGAGGCAGACGGCGAACTGCTGCTGCTCGACTATCGCCAGGCCGATGCGCAGCTGCACGGCTATGAGCTCGAAGCCGGTTACGCCCTGATCGCGGACGGCCTCATACAGCTGCAGCTGCAGATCTTTGCCGACGAGGTCCGCGCGACCCTGGACGGTGGCGTGGCGCTGCCGCGCATCACGCCGCGCCGCTTCGGCGTCGGCCTAGAATTGCAGAGCGAGCGCAGCAACAGCAGCCTGCGCTACACGCGGGTCGACGCACAGGATCGCATCAGTGCGCTGGAGACTCCGACTGATGGCTCTGGCCTGCTGAGCGCCGATGCATCGTGGCGGCTGTTCGGCGATGCCGGCTACGGGCAGCGCCTCGAAGTCTATCTGCGCGGCAGCAATCTGCTCGACGAAGACATCCGCCGGCATACTTCGTTCATCAAGGACCTGGTGCCGGCGCCTGGACGTTCGGGGTCCTTCGGTGTGCGGTACAGCTTCTGACGCGACACGACAGAAATCCGTTCGCATCGAGTGCCTGCGCAGCAGGTGTATCGAGATGCCGCCACTCGGGTGCCGGTGTCGCCTTCGCGACACCCTCGATACACCGCGCGCAAACGCGCGGCACTCGACACGAACGGAGATTTGTCCACGCCAGAATCAACGATGCTCTCGCCAGCACCACGAAAAACGCCCCGGATTCCGGGGCGTTTTTCGTGGTGCTGCGTTCGACTCAGCTGCGCGTCTTCGCCTGGTTCGCGACCGCCTCGGCCGCCTTCTTCGCCGCCTCGGCATCGCCGAGATAGCGATGCGACTTCACCGTGAGGTCATCGCGCAGCTCGAACAGCAGTGGAATGCCGGTCGGGATGTTGATGTCGATGATGTCCTTGTCCGAGATCTGGTTCAGATACTTGTACAACGCGCGCAGCGAGTTGCCGTGAGCGGTGACGAGGACGGTCTGATTGGCCTTCAGCGACGGCGCGATCGCGTCATGCCAGTACGGCAGCACACGATCGAGCGTGGTCTTCAGCGATTCGGTCGCCGGCAACGCGGCCTGATCGAGCGTGTGATAACGGCGGTCGTACTTGGGATGACCGGCATCGTGATCGTCGAGCGGCGGCGGCGGAATATCGTAGGAGCGGCGCCAGACCTTGACCTGCGCCTCGCCATGCTTGGCGGTCGTCTCGGCCTTGTCGAGACCCTGCAGCGCGCCGTAGTGGCGCTCGTTCAGGCGCCAGCTCTTGTGCACCGGCAGCCACAGCTGGTCCATGGACTCAAGCGCGGTGTTGAGCGTGCGGATCGCGCGCTTGAGCACCGAGGTGTAAGCGACGTCGAATAGCAGACCCTCTTCACGCATCAGTTCGCCGGCCTTGACCGCTTCGAGGCGGCCCTGCTCGGTGATGTCGACATCGACCCAGCCGGTAAAGCGGTTGTCGAGATTCCACTGGCTCTGGCCGTGGCGAAGAAGAACGAGCTTGCGAGACATGGCGTCGGCCCCGTGAGGATTCATGATGAGGAGGGTCTTGTGTGTGGTGAAACAAGCCGGGGGATTTTACAGCGCCGGCCCGGCCGTGGCTTCAGGCCGCAATGCGACCCGCTTGGCCGGCCGACGCGCGGTTCAATCGTCCCTTGCGTCTTCCAGATAGTTGTTCTTGATGCGCACATAGTGCTGCGCGGAATACAGCAGCTGCTCGCGCTCCTGGATTCTGAGTTCGCGCGCGGGTTGTGCCGGCGAGCCGCGATAGAGCCAGCCGGATTTAAGGATCTTGCCGGGCGACACGACGCTGCCGGCGGCAACGAAGCATTCGTCCTCGAGCACGCACTTGTCCATGACGATCGCGCCCATCCCGATCAGGCAGCGATTACCGATCGTGCAGGCGTGCAGGATCACGCCATGTCCGATGGTGACGTCGTCGCCGACGATCAGCGCCTGGCCGCCGGGCGAATACGGGCCGTCATGCGTCACGTGCAGCACGCTGTTGTCCTGCACATTGGTGCGCGCACCGATGCGGATATTGTTCACGTCGCCGCGGATCGCAACCAGCGGCCACACCGATGCATCGTCACCGAGCGTGACATCGCCGATCACCTGCGCCGACGGATCGACATACACTCGCGCGCCGAGCTGCGGATGCCGGCCACGATAGCTGCGAATCACTGGCAGCTCAGGGCGTCGGCGATGCCGACGGCGGGAACACCGAACTGGTCGGCGTGCCCGGCGTCGCCGGCAGCGGTTGACCGGTGATCGGGTCGTAGGATTGCGGCACCGGCTGCGGCAGTCCGCTGCCGACCGCGGGCGCATCAAGAATCGGCTGCGGCGCGAGTAGCGGCGTGGAATCGGTTTCGACCGGATCTTCGACGACCAGCGGCGTCGCCCTGATCTCGACCTGCCCTGGCACCTTGACCGGCGCCTTGACGGTGCGCGTGACAAAATCCGCGATGTTGTCGAGCACGTCGGCACGACCGCGCAGATAGGAGGCCAGCGAGCCGACGATCATGTTGTGCGACAGTGAATCGTAGATCACCGTCTCGACCGCGCCACCGGCCTTGGACACGGCCTTGGCGAGTTCTTCGGTGTTCTTCACGGGAAGCACATCGTCGTCACGGCCGTGCACCAGCATCAGCGGCGGATTGCTGCCGTCAACGTAGAACACCGGCTGCGAGTAGCGGAAACGATCGACCGGACCGAACAGATCGCGCAGGTCCGGCGCGGTGATCGGCATGAAGCTGTAGGCGCCAGCCAGTCCGATCATGCCGCGCAGCCAGCTGCGATCACCGCCAACGGTCTTGAGGAATTCAGGGTTGAGCGCCAGCATCGACGCAATATGCGCGCCGGACGAGTGGCCCATCACGAACAGCTTGTCGGCACTGCCGCCGTAGGTGCCGGCGTTGTCACGCGCCCACTTCACCGCGAGCGCAGCGTCGTCGACGAAGTCCGGAAAGCGCACCTGCGGGTACTTGCGCACCTCGGGCAGCACCGCGACATAGCCCAGGGAAGTCAGCGCCTGGCCGACGAACTTGAATTCGGACTTGTCGAGCGAGGTCCAGCGCCCGCCATGGAAGAACACCACGACCGGCGCGCCGGCGGCATTGGGCGGATAGTAGACATCAAGCTGCAGGCTGCGCTTGCGGTCATAGGGAACATTCTCGGCCAGCTTGTAGCCGGTATCCGCGGTCAGGCGATTGACAATCGCCGGCGAACTGCACGCCGCCAGCAGCGTGGCCAGCAGTGCAAGGGTAGCGGAGACGGTTCTGACAGAAATTGAGGAGTTCATCTGTATTGCGTTTGATTGTGTACAGCGTATGGTAGCGCGCAGGGGCGCTCTGTCGCATGCTTTCATCTGTTCGAACACTCAATCTGCCTGGCGGGGGGCCGGCGCAATGATCACTACGTTTATCTGGCTTGCAGTTATTGCGGCGCTGGCCGTCTACACCATCATCCTCTACAACGGCCTGGTTGCTCTGAAACACGCCGTTTCCAAGGCCTGGAGCAATATCGACGTGCTGCTCAAACAGCGCCACGACGAGTTGCCCAAGCTGGTTGAGACCTGCAAACAGTACATGCAGTTCGAACGCGATACGCTGGAGCGCGTCATGGCGGCGCGTTCAGCGGCAAACACAGCCCGCGAAAAGGGCGACGTGAAGGCCGTCGGCCAGTCCGAAAGCGCCATGCGCCTGGGCCTGGGCAACATCACCGCGACGGTGGAGGCCTATCCGGAGCTCAAGGCCAACCAGTCGATCCAGCAGCTGCTGGGCCGGGTCACCGGCCTCGAAAACGCGATTGCCGACCGCCGCGAGTTCTACAACGAGACGGTCAACCTGAACAACGTGCGCATCGAGCAGTTTCCGGATGTGGTCGTCGCGCGCCTGTTCGCCTTCCGCGCCGCCGACCTGCTGGTGTTCACCGAGGAAGAGAAGAAGGACGTGGACATGCGCGAGCTGTTCAGAACCTAGAACCGTACACGGCTGATCGAGGATGGACAGCCCCTGGCTGGCCGACATCGCCGCGCAGATCGCCGCGGCCGATGCGGATTCGTTCTGGATCTGGACCGCAGTCAGTCTGCTGTTCGGCATCGGCGCGTTCTGGGGCGCATTCGCTGCGCTGAAAAAGGCCCGGCTGATCGAAAACACCCCCACCTCGCGCATCCGCTCGGCAGCCCAGGGCTATATCGAACTGGAAGGCGACGCGCGCCTGCTGCCGGGGCCGGAGATCCTTTCACCGCTGTCCGGCCAGCGCTGCTGCTGGTGGCAGTACCAGATCGAGCGTCAGGAAACCGTGGTGCGCAACGGCAAGCGCAGCAGCGAGTGGCGCACGATCGAGTCGGATGTCTCGGAATCGCTGTTTCTGCTCGTCGACACGACCGGCGAGTGCGTGGTCGATCCGCACGGCGCAAGCATCGACCCCAGCCTGCGTCGCCAGTGGCGCGGCAGCACCCGGATGCCGCAGCAGGTCCCCGAGAAGTCGCCGTTCTTCCAGTTCGGCGACTACCGCTACACCGAGAAGATGATCCGCATCGGGGCCCCGCTCTACGCCCTCGGCCAGTTCCGCTCGCAGACCGCGCATCTGGAACTCAATGAGGATGCCGACGCGACGGCCTTGCTGCGCGAATGGAAGGCTGATCAGGCCATGCTGCTGCAACGCTTCGACCGCAACGGCGATGGCCAGATCGACCTCAACGAATGGGAAGCGGTCCGCAAGGCAGCTCTGGAGCAGGCCCGATCCAACGCCGTGCAGCAAACGCTGGACACCGACATCCACGTGCTGTGCCGCCCGGGCGACGGCCGGCCTTTCATGCTCTCGACCCATGCCCAGCACGAGCTGACCCGCAAGCACCGGATTGGCTCTGCGTTCTGGCTGCTGGTCTCGGCGGCGGCCTCAACCGGCGGCGTATTTGCCCTGACCGCACGCGGGATTCTGTAGGGCCGGATCGAGCGTTGGCGGCGCGGCCACCGGCGGTCCCGGTTCGCAGGACCCGCCCGGGGATCCAGATAAGCCAATATGAATCAGCGACTTGAACTCCTGTCACTGGAAAAGCCCGGATCGCATCCCCACGATAGCTACCCATCCCGCTTTGCCGTTTTTCATGGACAACCCCCTGCTGCGCGACCCTGTTGGCACCCCCCTGCCGGCGTTTGACCAGATCGAACCCCAACATGCGGAGGCCGCGCTCGACCTCGTGCTGGCCGAGAACCGCGCCGCGCTGGAAGTCATTCTGGCTCGCGAGGAGCCACATACCTGGGACAGCCTGATCACCCCGCTCGACGAGATCGGCGAGCGCCTGCAGCGCGCATGGGGTCCGGTTTCCCACCTGTTCAGCGTCACCAGCACTGCAGAATGGCGCGCCGCGTACAACGCCTGCCTGCCGAAGATCACCGCCTACGGCATCGAGACCTCACAGTCCGAACCGCTGTTCCGCGCTTACAAGTCGCTCGCCGAGCGTGCGGACTTCGCGCAGCTCGAAGGCGCGCGGCGCAAGGCCATCACCGATGCGCTGCGTGATTTCCGCCTGTCGGGCATCGGCCTGCCGGATGATCAGAAGGAGCAGTACAAGACGCTCTCGCTGAAGCTGTCCGAGCTGCAGACCAAGTTCGAAGAGCATCTGATGGATGCGATCCAGGCCTGGACGCTGCACGTCACCGACGCCGCCGAACTCGACGGCATGAACGAGTCCGCGATCGAAGCCGCGCACGAAAAGGCCAATGCCAAGGAACTCGACGGCTGGCTGCTGACGCTCGACTTCCCGGCCTACGACGCCGTCATCACCTACGCGAACAACCGCGAGCTGCGCCGTACGCTGTACACGGCCTATGTCACGCGCGCTTCGGATCAGGGTCCGCAGGCCGGCCAGTTCGACAACGGCCCGCTGATCGAGGAAATCCTCTCCCTGCGTCACCAGCTCGCGCAGCTGCTCGGCTATCCAAATTTCGCCGAGCTGTCGCTCGCCACCAAGATGGCGGAATCCGCGACACAGGTCGATGAATTCCTGTCCGACCTCACGCGCCGCGGCAAGCCGCGCGCGCAGGCTGAGTTGAACCAGCTGCGTGCATTCGCGAAGAAACTCGATGGCGTCGAGGACTTCCAGCCCTGGGACGCGCCGTACTATTCCGAGAAGCTCAAGGAACAGAGCCTGGGCCTCAGCGAAGAGGAACTGCGCCCGTATTTCCAGCTCGACAGCGTGCTGCGCGGCATGTTCAGCCTCGTCGAACGCCTGTACGGCATCCGCGTCAAACCGGCTCCGGGCATCGCGACCTGGCATGCCGACGTTTCGACCTGGGCGCTGACCGACAGCAGCGGCGCCGAATTCGGCCTCTTCTATCTCGACCCTTACGCGCGACCGGACAAGCGCAGCGGCGCATGGATGGACGAGTGCCTCGGCCGTCGGCGCCTGCGCAGCGGCGTGCAGCATCCGTCCGCCTATCTGGTCTGCAACTTCACGCCGCCATTGGCCGGCAAGCCGCCGCTGCTGACGCACGATGAAGTGCTGACGCTGTTCCATGAATTCGGCCACGGCCTGCACCACCTGCTGACACGCGTCGACGAGGCTTCGGTCTCCGGCATCCGCGGCGTGGCCTGGGATGCGGTCGAACTGCCAAGCCAGTTCATGGAGAACTGGTGCTTCGATCCGGCGACGCTGCGCAGCTTCGCGCGCCACTGGCAGAGCAATGAGCCGCTGCCCGACGCGATGATCGAAAAGCTGCGCGGCTCGCGCACCTTCCAGTCCGGTCTCGCGACCGTGCGCCAGATCGAGTTCGGCCTGTTCGATCTGCGCCTGCATCGTGATTTCGATCCCGCGCTGGGCGGCCGCGTGCTGCAGACGCTCGAAACCGTGCGCAACGAAGTGGCGGTGAGCAAGCCACCGGCGTTCAACCGCATGCCTTGGAGCTTCTCGCACATCTTCGCCGGCGGTTATGCCGCGGGCTACTACAGCTACAAGTGGGCCGAAGTGCTGTCTGCCGATGCCTACGCCGCGTTCGAGGAAGCCGACTTCTCCGCAGAAACCGGCATCCGCTTCCGCGAAACCGTGCTCGCTCAGGGCGGCGCGAAGGACGCGATGGACCTGTTCGTCGAGTTCCGTGGCCGCAAGCCCAGCGTCGATGCGCTGCTGCGGCATACGGGGCTCAACGAAGCGCTTGCTGCGTAGCCGCTCAGTAGCGGAACAACAGGCTCGCGATCGAGATCGTGCGGCCGTAACGCACGCCGAATTCGGATTCGAATCCGGCGCGCTGGACCTGTACGTCGAACGAAGTCTTTGGCGAAAAGCTGTAGTTGAAGCCGAACGTGGCGATGCCGCCGTGGCCGTCCTGCCGAAGGATCGTCAGGCCTTCGAACACATCGTCCGGCGCGTACGCCGGAACCGCGGCGAGCACCGCGGGGCTGGGCTTGCCGGACGCTACGAAATCGCCGCTGCGCCATTGATAGCCTGCGTATAGCGCCAGTGGCCGCAGCACCTGCCAGTCGAAGTCGACGCCGAACTGCGTGGCGCTGTCCCTGAACACTCCGGCTTCGCCGTCCCGGTTCCATCGGCCGGCCACGCTCAGGCGCGTCCTCAGCTGCGTCGTCAGAGGCTGGTCCACATAGAACAGTGCACGGTATTCGCTGTGGTCGCGCATCTCGCTGTCGTAGGCAAGCCCGGCTGCCGACGCAGACCATGCCAGTGTCGGCACGTAGAAGCCGCGGCCCGGCCGCAGCAAGTAACGCGCCAGCAACTGCGCCTTCAGCTGATTCAGGCCCTGGAATTCGACGTGGTTCTGCGCCTGGCCAAAGGCCTGCAGCAGCAGGGCCGACGAGGCCGACAGCGCAAGAACTTCATCGACCTGGAAACGCACAAGGCTGAAGCCGTCCTCGAACTGCGGTGCGCTGTCGCGGATGTTGGCGACATTGGAGTCGTGACCCAAGGAAAGCTCGCCACCGAGCTGCGCGGCACCAGCCCCCGGCGCGCCCAGCAGCGCCAGCAACGCACCCGTGAGCCGGCGCACATGCCGACCTGGCGGTTCTGCTCCGATTCGTGATCCTGCGCTCACCACCCCACCCCCGTTTGATTCATCATGCCTCCTCACGCTGAGGGGAGACAACATCGTGAAAATACAGAGCTTGGGGCCGCACGCGGACGACCCGCGCGACGAACAGCGCCGCCAGTTCCTGCTGCGCGCATTGGCGGCGGGCTGGCTGATCGGGGAAAGCGGCTGGAGCAGCACTGCCATTGCCGGCGTGCTCGGCGAAGTACCGGCACGGCTGGCTGCGGATCGCTCGATCTTCACACTGTCCGGCGAGGTCTGGGTCAATGGCCAGCCCGCGGACAAGAAGACCCGTATCGGGATCAATGACCAGGTGCGCACCGGCCGCAACAGTCACGTCGTTGCCGTCGTCGGCGCCGATGCCTTCATGATGCGCGGCAACTCCGAGCTGCAACTCGGCGCCGCGCGCAATGCCAAGCGCTTCTTCCGTCTCGTCAGCGGCGCGCTGCTGACCGTGTTCGGTCCTCGCGATGATGGGGTGGATCTCAACGCGCCGACGGTCACGGTCGGCATCCGCGGCACGGGCGTCTACATGGAAGTCGAGCCGGATCGCACCTATCTGTGCACCTGCTACGGTCAGACGCTGCTCAGTGCCGTGGCCGATGCCAATGTCAGCGAAACCGTGACCGCACAGCATCACGACGGCCGCTACATCTATGCGAAGCCCGTCAACGGCAGGCTGATCGAGCCGGCACCATTCATCAATCACACCGATCTCGAGCTGATGATGCTGGAGTCGCTGGTGGGCCGAGAAGTGCCGTTTGCGTTGGGGGAAAAGGACTACCAGGGCCCCCGGCGTGATTATTGATCTGCGAATTTGAGTACGATCCAGTTCCGATCTGAATCCACGCTCATCCGATGAAAATTGCGACCTGGAACGTCAACTCGCTGAATGTGCGCCAGCCACACCTGCTCGCTTGGCTGGCGGCGAACCCGATCGACGTGATCGGCATCCAGGAAACCAAGCTCACCGACGACAAGTTTCCGCACGATGCCTTGCAGGCTGCGGGCTATCACTCGATCCACAGCGGGCAGAAGACCTACAACGGCGTCGCGCTGCTGTCGCGGCAACCGCTCGCCGACGTCTCGCGCGACATGGCGAATTTCGACTGCGAGCAGAAGCGCGTGATTGCCGCAACGATCGGTGACGTGCGCGTCATCAACGTCTACGTCGTCAATGGCCAGGCACTGGGCACCGACAAGTACGCGCACAAGCTGCGCTTTCTTGCGGCTCTGAAGGAGTACGTTGCCGCGGAACTGGCAAGGCACCCTAAGCTCGCGATCGTCGGCGACTTCAACATTGCCCCCGGCGTCACGGACACGCACGATCCCGCGGTCTGGGAAGGCGGCATCCTCTGCTCTCCCGCCGAGCGTGCAGGCCTGCAGGCCCTGCTGGACCTCGGACTGCGGGACACCTACCAGCACACCCAGCAGCCGCCGGGCCGCTTCACCTGGTGGGATTACCGCCAGGCCGGATTCCGCCGCAACCTCGGCCTGCGTATTGACCACGTGCTGGCCTCCAACGCACTGACAGCCCAGTGCAGCGGCTGGAACGTCGATGTTGCACCGCGCAAACTGGAGCGCCCCTCGGACCACGCGCCGGTGATCGCGGAATTCACCGCGAACTGAGGCCTGGTTCACTGTTCAGCGGCCCCGGCATGGGTCTATATTTGACCCCGGTCACAATTCGTTTACACCTCGTCGGGGCTCAGAAAGAGAAACGTGATGACAGCTCGCCGGCGCAATCACTACGACGTGACCAACAAGGTACGGATTTCCAGTCCACGTGACGTCAGCGCGGCGGTCTGCGACCTGTTGAACAAGCTGTATCCGGACAACGACCTCGCACCGGTCAAGCAGGCCTTCGACGTCTTCGGTCGACTCTACGCCGGCAACCTGCCCGGCTATCACGCCTGCGACACCTGGTATCACGATGCCCAGCACAGTCTCGACTGCACGCTGGCGATGGCACGCCTGTTCGACGGCTACGAACGCAGCGTGGCCGACAACGAACGCCTCGGCGCACGCCGTGCAGTGCTCGGCATCATCATCGCGTTGTTCCATGATGCCGGTTACATCCGTCGCCATGACGACCGCGCCGGCAACGGCGCCGAGTTCACGCTCAGCCACGTGCGTCGCAGCGGCGATTTTCTCGCCGAGTTCCTGCCCACGGTCGGCTTCCAGGCCGAAGCCAATCTGGCGCGCCGCGTCGTCCATTTCACCGGCTATGAAATCGCGCTCGACGAGATCCGCGTTGCCAATCGCAAGGATCGCCTGCTCGGCTTCATGCTCGGCAGCGCCGACGTGATGGCGCAGACCGCCGACCGCTGCTACCTCGAGAAGTGCCGCGACTTCCTGTTCCGCGAATTCTCGCTGTGCGGTATCGCCGGCATCCATGAAGGCGCGACTTACAGCTCAGCCGAGAACCTGCTGAACGGCACGCTGGGCTTCAACCAGAAGCTCTGGGCCGAGCGTCTCGACGGTTATTTCCAGGGCATTCACCGCTATCTAGATGCGCATTTCGGCGGCCCGAATCCATACGTCGAATCGATCAACGCCAATCTGAAACTGGTCGGAACGCTGGCTCGGCGCAAACAACTCAGCGGATTGCGGCGTCGGCCAGTGGCCATCAGCGGTCAGCAGCTGCGCGAGATCCTTGGCCGCCAGCGCGGCAAGAGCGCTGCCCCGCGCAGGGAGATGTTGAGCCGCGCGGCTTGAATCCGGCTGCCGGGCACCGGTCTCTCGATACACTGCGCTGACGCGCGGCACTCGAGACGAACGGAGATATGCGGTACAGCCGCACAACAAAAAACCGTTCGTCTCGAGTGCCTGCGTAGCAGGTTTATCGAGAGACCCGCACGGAACTACGTCGCTTACCGCGACGCCCCTTCCAGCTTCACTGCACTCGCCCCGACACCGCGCGGATCGCTCGCCGCCTGCAGCTCGCCGGTGCGCGGATTCCAGCTGATGACCTGCATGTTGCCCCAGGTCGAATCCGACACCCGCAACAGCTGACCCATTGCAGTGAGCTGAGCCAGGCGCTCTGCGTCGGCGTAGCCGGGTTCGAGCAGAACGAGGTCCGGCATGTACTGGTGATGCATGCGCGGCAAGGCAACCGTGGCGCTGGCTTCGAGGCCGGACATCCAGCCGAGGATGCCCTGCAGCACCATCGTGATGATGCGGCTGCCGCCGGGCGTGCCGATCACGAGCAGGCCGCGCGGCCCTTCGACGAAGGTCGGCGTCATCGACGACAGTGGGCGCTTGTTCGCTGCCACTGCATTCGGTTCCGAGCCGATCAGGCCGTAGGCATTCGATACGCCCGGCGCGGCCGAGAAATCGTCCATCTCGTCGTTGAGCAGCACACCGGTACCGGGCGCCATGAAGCCGGAGCCAAAGCCCAGGTTGATCGACAGGGTCGCGGCGACGCGGTTTCCGGCGGCGTCGAGCACGGAGATATGCGTGGTGTTGTTGCCTTCGGTCAGCGGCGGTGCGGGTTCGAGGCTGGCGCTGCGCGTCGCCTGCTGCCGATCAATGTTGGATGCGAGCGTGAGCGCATGGCTGCGCCCGCTGAGGCGCTGCAGCGGAATCGATACGTAGTCAGGATCGCCGAGATAGGCCGCGCGGTCGCGGTAGGCACGTCTCAGGGTTTCGATCAGCAGATGCTGCGACTCTGCACTGCCGTCGTTGATCCAGCTCAGTGCTTCGAGCTGCTGGAACACCTGCGCGAGTGCAACGCCACCGGCGGACGGCGGCGGTGCGCTGACAATACGGTAATCGCGGAAGCGGGTTTCCAGCGGCTCGCGCTCAATGACTGCGTAGTGACGCAGGTCTTCGGCACTCCAGAGTCCTTGGTTGCGTTCAACCGCATCAATCAGCCTCTGTGCCACTGCGCCTGCGTAGAAGCCGTCGCGGCCATGCGCTGCAATCTGCTCCAGTGTCCAGGCCAGATCAGCCTGTCGCAGCAGTGCCCCTTCGGCGAGCGGCTGGCCGTTCGGCATGAATACGGCGGGCGCATCGCCGGACAGGCGCTTCTGCGAACGCATGATCGCCTGCGCGAGCTTGGCATCGACCGCAAAGCCCTCGCGCGCGAATGCAATCGCCGGCTTGAGCAGTTCCGCGAGCGGCATGCTGCCGTAGCGCGCGGCAATGTGATCCAGCGCTGCCGGCTCGCCGGGAATCGCCGCGGACAGCACGCCATCGCGCGATGCGGCGTCGATGGCCTTGCCCTGCGCGTCGAGATACATGTTGCGCTGCGCGCGACTAGGCGCAGTTTCGCGGCCGTCGATGAACACTTCGAGATCATCGACGGCGCGATGCAGCAACCAGAAGCCCCCGCCACCGAGACCCGAGCCGGTCGGTTCGACAACGGCGATCGCTGCGCTCGCCGCTACCGCGGCGTCGAAGGCATTGCCGCCGCCGGCCATCACCTGCATGCAGGCCTGCGTCGCCAGCGGATGCGCCGTCGCGCAGGCATAGCCCGGCGGGATCTGTTGTTCCGCGTATGCGAAGCTTGCCAGACACGCAGCAGCGAGCGTAACGATCAGTTTCAGGACGTGTCGTTTCATTTGAGCAGCCCTATCAAGCCGCGATACTTGTCCATCAGCTGCTCCTGCGTCTCGGTGTGCTCGGGATCCCAGGGAATGCAGTTGACCGGGCATACGGTCTGGCATTGCGGCTTGTCGAAGTGGCCGACGCATTCCGTGCACAGCGCCGGATCGATCTCGTAGATCTCGATGCCCTGCTCGATTGCGTTGTTCGGGCACACCGGCTCGCAGACATCGCAGTTGATGCATTCAACCGTGATCTTCAGCGCCATGTGCCGTTCACCGGAGCTGGATTCTCTACTTCGCGACCCGCGCCTTGAGCGCAGGCACGACCGCTGGCGGCACGAACTTCTCGATCGGTGCGCCGAGTGTCGCCAGCTCGCGCACCAGCGATGACGACAGATGCGCGAACTCAGGTGACGGCGCGAGCATCACGGTATCGAGCGCCTGGTAGAGATCGCGGTTCATCACCGCCATCTGCTTCTCGTAGTCGAAATCGCCGACGGTACGAACGCCGCGCACGAGCACGGTCGCGCCGTGCTCGCGGGCGAAAGTGACGATCAACCCGGAGAAGCCGATGACCTCGACGTTGGGCAGTTCCTTGACCACTTCTCGGATCAGTGCGCAGCGCTCATCAAGATTGAAGCGCGGGCTCTTGGACGGATTGAGACCGACGGCGACAATCAGGCGCGGAAACATCGCCGCGGCACGCTTGATGATGTCGTAATGCCCGTAGGTGATCGGGTCGAAAGTGCCGCTATAGGCCGCAGTGGTCATCGCTGCTCTCGCTGACGGATTGCGTGGGCTGCCAGTGTACCTGCTGCGCCCGTCCGCGACCTTCGGAGCGCTGCAGCTTACTTGCCTGGCTTGCGATACTGGGCCAGCCCATAACCGACCTGGCCGGCCTGCTTCTCACGCAGCAGGACGTAGTGCTCGGGCAACGGCGGCGGCTGGTTCGACGGCCATTCGAGATAGATCCGGTGGTCCGCGTGCAGCACCTTGGGCAGTTCGAGCAGCGTCTGGCTCAACAGATTCGACGAAAACGGCGGGTCGATGAACACGACGTCGTAGCGATGCCAGGTCTGCTGCAGGAAAAATACCGCATCGATCGCCGTGACATCGGTGTGCTGCGCCTTGAGCAGCTGCAGCGCCACCTTGATCTTCATGCACTGGCGCGAGCCCTGATCGACGAACGTGCAGTGCGCGGCGCCGCGCGACAGCGCTTCGATGCCCATCGCGCCGCTGCCGGCGAACAGATCAAGGCAACGCGCCCCTCCGATCACCGGCGCGAGCCAGTCGAACACGGTCTGGCGCACGCGATCCGGTGTCGGCCGCACACCTTCCGCGGCTTCGAACTCGATCAGACGCGAGCGCCATTGCCCGCCGATCACACGCAGCTTTCCAGCTTCACGCGCGCGCATCAGCCGCACGCTCCGCGCTGCAGAAGATCTGCATTCATGAGTCTGTTCCGGAATGTTGGTGCACAGTCCATGTGCGAAATGTACTGCGCGCAGCGGCGGCGTCAACTACCGGTGCCGAATCTTCGTCGCAGGCGACGATGGCGATGACGGAAAATCTGCGTGACCATCGCGGCGACAATCGGTGCGGCGAAGCGCACCCGCGGCGTGATTTCCAGCTCATCAGTCACGGTCACGCCATTCGCACGACCGATCAGACGACGCTTGTGTATCCAGCGTGACTGCAGCCATGAAGTCGAATCTTCATCGAAGCCTTGCCGCGGCCAGACATTGGTCAGACGCAGCGCATGCCGATCGAACGGCAGGATACCGAACAGCATCAGCCAGCTCTGGAACAGAACATCCTTGGGAATGTTTTCGTGCGGCAGTGCAGCACGATCCGCGGGATACGTCATGCGCACCAGGGGCATTAGCTCGAAGTTCACACCGGCCATCGAACTCGCGTGCTGCCACAGCGTTGCGACATCGGTGACGAGGTGCGATTCGAAGCGCAGTGAAATCATCGCAGATCAGCCGGTACCGCCGACCGTGATGCCATCGATGCGCAGCGTCGGCTGACCCACGCCGACCGGCACACTCTGACCATCCTTGCCGCAGATACCGACGCCGGCGTCGAGTTTGAGATCGGTGCCGACCATCGACACGCGATTCAGCACTTCCGGGCCATTGCCGATCAGCGTCGCGCCCTTCACCGGGCGTGTGATGCGGCCATTCTCGATCAGATAGGCCTCAGAGGTCGAGAACACGAAGTTGCCGCTGGTGATGTCGACCTGGCCGCCGCCGAAGTTGGCGGCGTACAGGCCGTTCTGCACCGAGCTGACAATTTCCTGCGGATCGTGCGGGCCGGGCAGCATGTAGGTGTTGGTCATGCGCGGCATCGGCAGCGCCGCATAGGATTCGCGCCGGCCATTGCCGGTCGGTGCAACGCCAGTCAGACGCGCATTGAGCTTGTCCTGCAGATAGCCGCGCAGGATGCCGTTCTCGATCAGCGTCGTGCAGTGCGACGGCGTGCCTTCGTCGTCGACGGTCAGCGAACCGCGCCGGCCGCTGAGCGTGCCGTCGTCGACGATCGTGCACAGCTTCGATGCGACCTGCTGGCCGACCCGGCCGGAAAACGCCGAGGTGCCGCGCCGGTTGAAGTCGCCTTCAAGACCGTGGCCGATCGCCTCGTGCAGCAGCACGCCCGGCCAACCCGGACCGAGCACGACGGTGAAACTGCCCGCCGGCGCCGCGACGGCTTCGAGCTGCACCAGCGCCATGCGCACCGCCTCCTGCGCGAGCTTCTCCGGTGTATCGCCGCCGAGAAAGTCCATGTAGACGCCGCGCCCGCCCTTGCCCGAATGGCCCTGCTCGCGGCGACCCTTCTGCTCGACGATGACGCTGACGTCCATGCGCACCAGTGGTCGCACATCGGCGCTGTAGGTGCCGTCGGTCGCGGCAACCATCACGGTTTCGGCATTCGCGGCGAGCGACACCATGACCTGGATCACGCGCGGATCGACGGCGCGCGCGGCGCGGTCGGCGCGGTGCATCAGATCAAGCTTGGCCGGCGCTTCAAGCGACTTCAGCGGATTGAGCGCGGGGTACAGCGGCGCCACCGTGCGCGTGACTTGCGATTGCAAACGGCCCTGTTGACCCTGGCGCACGATCGCACCGGCGGCCTGCGCGGCATCGAACAAGGCCGGCAGCTCGATGGCATCCGAGTACGCAAGGCCCTGCTTCTCACCCGCGCAGGCGCGCACGCCGACGCCCTGCTCGGCATGGTGAGAACCGGATTTGACCAAACCGTCTTCGAGCGACCAGCTCTCGGTCAGCACCTGCTGGAAATACAGATCCGCAGCGTCGACGCCCGGTTTCATCAGCTGGTCGAGCACATTCTGGACCGCGGCATCGTCGAGGCCGGTAGGAGCAAGCAGGGTTTGACGGGCCAGCGCGAGGGATTCAGTCATGAACTCAAGATCGTGGGTGTTTGAGAAAATTCAAGGAACGATGCGACGATGCTGCAGGACCGGAAAGCTCGCGCGCTGCGTCGCGCGCCGCTCGGCGTCCACAGACGCGAGCGCAAATCCGGTTTCGCGGCCGGCATCCGCGATCACCGTGCCCCATGGCTCGACGATACAGCTATGGCCCCAGGTGCGACGGCCTGCGGCATGCGTACCGCACTGGTTGGCAGCAAGCACGTGACAGAGGTTCTCGACCGCGCGTGCGCGCAGCAGCAGTTCCCAGTGCGCCTCACCCGTGCGCTCGGTGAACGCCGAGGGCACGCATAGCAGCTCCGCACCTTGCGCCGACAATGCGCGATACAGCTCCGGAAAGCGCAGGTCGTAACACACCGACAGGCCCAGCCGGCCCACCGGGGTATCGACGACGACCGGCGTCAGCGCACCCGGCGCAATGCTCGCCGACTCGCGATACCGCTCGCCGCTCGCGCCGGGCACATCGACATCGAACAGATGGATCTTGTCGTAGCGCGCGACGCGCTCGCCTTGTGCGTCCCAGACGCCGCAGGTCGCATAGACGCGGCGCGCGTCGTTGTCGACCTTCAGCGGAATTGTGCCGCCGACGATCCACAGCTTCAGCGCGCGCGCGGTCTGAGCGAGAAACGACTGGATTGGCCCGTCGCCGTCAGACTCGGTCAGCGCGAGCTTGTCGGTCTCGCGCTCGCCCATGAATGCAAAGTTCTCGGGCAACACGGCAAGCCGCGCACCGGCCTGCGCCGCGTCGCGAAGCAACTCGGCTGCAGCTGCGAGATTGGCCGCGCAATCGGCGCGGGTATTCATCTGGATGACCGCTGCGGCTGGTGCGCTCATGACTTACCCCGGCGTCTTGACGACTGGCGTGGCTTCACCGCGCTCGATTCTGGGATTGTCCCAAGGCCCGGTGATGCTGTAACTGAACTGCGTGACCTGATCGAAGGGCTTGTCGAACAACTGCTGCGCGAGCAGTACCAGCGCACCGACCGCCGGCCCGCCCAGCAACACGGCACCCAGCGTCACACCCGACGACAGGTCCGGATAAACGGTCACGCGCTGATCGTAGTCGCGCGTCGCAAGTCCGACCTTGCCGCTGATGTCCATGCGCAGCGATGGCGATTCGATTTTCAGACCTTGCGTGATCGCGTCACCGTTGGCCACTTCGAAGTGGCCCTTGATGGTATCGAACGCCAGGCCCTTGCCGGTCACGTCGTCGAAATCCAGCGTCAACCGGCGCGGCAAGGCATAGAAGTTGAATAGCCCGAGCACGCGGCTCGCACCCGGATCCACCGCGCGCAGCTGGCCCTCGCGGATGTCGAGATCGATCTGGCCGCTAGCCTGCTCCCACTGCAGGCCGGTCGCAGCCGGCGACCAGGCCAGCGCGCCCTTGAACACGCTGTGCCGCGCTTCGATGTTCGGCGCATAGCCGAGGTGCTCGAGCAAGGTGCCGAAGCGCGCCGAGTCCATGTCAAAATTCAGCTCGCCCGACGACAGGCCACCGATGCGCCGCCAAGCACCGCTTGCCTGCAGCGCCAGCTCGCCACCACTGAACTGCAGCGTGCGCAGTGCAAGCCCCCCCGGTACACGCTCGGTCTGCATTTCGACCCGGCCATAGTCCGTATCACCGAAATTCAACTGATCGACGTCCAGGTCAATCAGCGGCAGCGTCGCCGGTTCGACAACCGCCTTGCTCACCGGCTCGGCGCTCATCGCCGTTTCGACGGCCGACACGACCGTGTCGCCGGTTCCGGTGGCCGGCAGCTCCGGCCAGCGCTGCAGATTCATGCGCTGCATGCGCGCGACCAGATGACCGTTGTCCGCCGGCGTCCAGCGCACCTGGCCTTCAGCACCCGTGCCAGTCACATCAATGCGCCAGCCATCCGCCAGCGGCCGGTACTGCAGGTGCGTGGACGGTACCGACAGGCCATTCCAGTGCAACTGACCGACATCCAGGTCCGCCGCATCGAGGCGCACGGCACCTGCCTCACCCACACCGACAAACAGCGGACTCCATGCGCTGAGCTCGAGCGCCGCGACATGGCCATCGAGCAGAAAGCTGCCGGGCTTGGCGTCGATGCGGCCGCTGCCACCGGCAGTCGCACGCATACCGCTCAGACGCAGTGCACCGTCACCCTTGACCATCAGCACGGCCAGCGCAAGACGCAGGTCATAATCAAGATCGACGCGGAGATCAGCGAGTGTGTCAGCGCCAATGCGCAGGCTCGCTGGCGCAGCCCGTGCGGCGGCCTTGAACAAGGGTGCCGGGAAATTCACTGCCAGGCCGATCAGATCGGATTTCAGCGTCAGTGCCATGCCGCTTTCGATCAGCGGCAGCTCCATCTGCCAACGACTGCTGCCCTGCAGCCGACCACGCACGAACTCCGGCACGAATTTCGACAGGCCACTGCCGTCAACCTCTGGCGCGTAGTCGAATTCGCCACGGATCACGCCACGTGAGCCATCGTCAGCGTCGATGCGCGCAGTAACCGGTACGCCGGCAAACAGCGCAGTCAAGGCTTCGGCGCTCACCCCGTGCTCGGTAAAGCCGATGCTCCCGCTCAGCGCCGTTATCGGCTCATCGAGCGAGGTGTAGCGCAGTTTCGCATCCCTGGTCGTCACGCTGCCGATCACGCTGGTCTTGTGCATGTCGTTCAGCGGAACCTGCAACTGCAGCAGAACTTCGGCCGCACCGCTGGCTTCGGTATGATCGAGCAGACCGCTCAGCGTGCGCTGCAACGGCGACTCGCGCAGGAACTGGTAGAAACGCTTCAGCTCGCCGCGGGCCGCGCCCTCGATGCTCATCAGGTGATCGTTGAAATCGGCAAAGCGCACTTCAGCTGAGCTCACCTTGTTGCCGCCGATCAGCGCCTGATCCGAGCGCACCGTCAGACTGTTGCCGCTGAACGCTAGATGCGCGCGGACATCGTTGAGCTGCGGCCAGTCCGGTGCAAACGCGAGCACGCCGTCGGCGACGTCCATTTCCAGCCCCCACTCACCGGTCGGCCTGCTGTGAAACGGAAAATCGGCAATCGGCCCGCGGATGCGCAGGTCGGCGTTCGGTACGCGGCCGCTGATCACCGCCGTGCGCAACCAGTTCTTCAGACTGTCTGGCCACTGCAGCGGCAGAAACGGTCTGGCGTCATCAAGGCGCTGTGCAGACAGCGTCGCGCTCAGATCGAGATGCGGAGAGGTGTCTGCAACATCCGCGAGATCAATGCTGAAACTGCCGCGAGCGGAGATGCCGGCAAGACGCAGCGCGGCATCCTCGCTGGACAACTGCCAGCCGTCGACCATGCGCTTCCAGCGCAGCGTCGCACCAAGTTCATCGAGTGCCAGCGGATGATCGAAGGTCGATGGCAGCTGCACATTCGCCGGGGCTTTGGCCACGCGCAGCTCACCGCCGGTCTCGTCCGCACTCAGTTCGCCGCTCAGTCCGGCGAAGCCCACGTGCTTGTCGGCACGCAGCGCAGCGCCATCGAGGCGCGCTCGCAGCGAATAGCGTGGATGCCCGGCATCCGGCTGATAGCGCAGCACCACGCCACGTACATCACCGGCCAGGCGCCCCAGCGTCTGCATGGCCACGCCGCCACTGCGCCAGACACCGGTCCACGGCGCCAGCCGCGTCAGCTCGACATGGTCTGCATCGAAGTTGTAGTTCTGTGCATCGCGGCGGAGGTTGCCGGTGAACAGCGGCTGATCATCGAATGCCAGCTCGCTGACATCGATGCGCCAGCCGCGCGCATCGGTCTGGTAGTCGGCCACCATGCGCATCTGCGCGGCGCTGGAGAGCACCCCGGCGCGCGCCAGCACGAGGGCTTCGGATTCGAGTTCCGCCTTTGCATGGGTCAGCGCGCCGTTCACGACGTCGCCGGTGATGTGCCCTGTCAATCCGGCTACGGAAATCTGCGCGCCCGGAATCAGCCACGGCCGCAGCCAGGACTGTGGCTGCAACTCGTAGACATCGATCTCGAAGCTGCCGTTCCAGCTCGCGACGTTAGCCAACTGGCCGTCCAGCTCAGACTCGAAGCGCAGCTCACCGCCACGCTCGGCTGGCAGGCGCAGACTGGCGCCAACCGCAAAACTGTCGGCTGACTGATCAAGGTCAATGGCCTCGATGCGCAGACTCAGCGGCGCATCGCTGCCTGGCACGATGCCGACCACGCGCAGCTCGCAGTTCTCCAGCCGAACTTCCTCGAAACGATTGAGGTCTTCCAGCCATTTCGCGCGCTGGCTGTCCTGCAACGAAGCATCCATGGGGTCGAAACCGGCAATGCTGATGTTGCCCTCTTCGTCGATCTCCGCGAGCAGACGCATGCCCGAGAGTTCGAGCCGCGTCGGCACCCATTCGCCGACAATCAGACGGCGCAGTCCAAGTCCGAGGCTGACGCGCTCGATACGCAGCTGCGGATCGCCTTCTTCGCTGTACAGCGTGATGCCGCTGAGATCGAAGCGCGGCGCCAGCCCGCGCCACGACAGGCTGATGCCACCAATCTGCACCGGGCGACCGGCGACGCGGCTGACCCAAGCCGCGAGATCTTCGCGGTAGCTGGGTACCGCCAGAACCGCGAGCTGGAACGCACCACTGAGGACGGCGCCCACGATCACCGTGACGGCGATCAGCGAGACCACCCAGGTCCACCAGCGGCGTTTGACGCGTTCCATCGATTGGGGGTGAAGGGGTTCCGGTCAGGAAATAGTGCGGCGCTCAGATCCACGCCGCCGGGTGACTATTGTCGCGCTACCGCGACGTACAGGCCAAACCGCAGGGCCAACGCAGGATCTGGCCCGGCAAGTGGTATGGCTCAGAGCGGGACAACGTCGAAACTCTCCCGGCTGTAGGCGCTTTCGGCCTGCAGCTTGATCGGGCGTTCGAGGCTGCCTTCGAGTTCGGCCAGTCCGAGGGATTCCTCCTCGAGCAGGCGCTGGATGATCGGCGGCGAGGCCAGCACCAGAAAGCCCTTGGCTTCGAACTGGCGCGCCGCGCGCTGGATTTCGCGAGTCACCTCGTGGCACACGGTTTCGACGGTCTTGACCGAGCCGACGCCTTCGCAGGACGCGCAGGGCTCGCACAGGATGTGACCCAGCGACTCGCGCGTGCGCTTGCGCGTCATCTCGATCAGGCCAAGTGCGGAAAACGGATGCAACTGAGTCCGTGCATGGTCGGCAGCCAGCGCGCGCTCAAGTGCGCGCAGCACCTGCCCGCGATGGTCCTCGCTCTTCATGTCGATGAAGTCGAGGATGATGATGCCGCCGAGATTGCGCAGGCGCAGCTGCCGCGCAATCGCCTGCGCCGCTTCGAGATTGGTCTTGAGGACGGTCTCTTCGAGGTTGCGATGGCCGATGTAGGCGCCGGTGTTGACGTCGATCGTCGTCATCGCCTCGGTCTGGTCGATCACCAGGTGACCGCCGGATTTCAGATCCACTCTGCGGTTGAGCGCGCGGTTGATGTCGTCCTCGACACCGTACAGATCGAAGATCGGCGCCGCGCCCTGGTACAGCTCGATCAGCGGCGCGGCATGCGGCACGAACAACTGCGCAAACTGGGTCACGCGCTTGCATTCGGCAGCATTGTCGATCCGCACACGCTCGACATCGGTGCCGAGCAGATCGCGCAGGATACGCATCGACAGCGGAAGGTCGCCATGCACCAGGGAACCCGGCTTGCTCTTGGTCGACTGGTCGCTGATCGCCTTCCACAGACGCAGCAGAAAGCCGACGTCGGCTTCAAGTGCTGCCGCATCAACCCCCTCGGCCGCCGTACGTGCAATCAGGCCGAACTCCGGAGCCAGGCGCTGCTGGCAGGATTCGAGCACCGCCTTGAGGCGATCACGCTCGTTCTCGTCTTCGATGCGCGCCGATACACCGACATGCTTCTCATGTGGCAGCAGCACCAGATAGCGCGACGGCACCGACAGCAGCGTCGTCAGGCGCGCACCCTTGGTGCCCAGCGGGTCCTTCAGAATCTGCACGAGCACCTGCTGACCTTCGTGCAGCAACTGCGTGATGCTGGTCTCGCCATCGCCGCTGCCGTTCGACAAGGGCAGCATGTCCGCCACATGCAGGAAAGCCGTCCGTTCGAGACCGATCTCGATGAACGCGGCCTGCATGCCCGGCAGCACACGCTGCACCGTACCCTTGTAGATATTGCCGGTCAGGCCGTGGCGAGAGGCACGCTGGATATGGATTTCCTGGGCCGCTCCCCCTTCGACCAGAGCGACGCGGGTTTCCTGCTGGCCGATGCTGACAAGGATTTCAGTGCTCATGGAGCGGAGGAATGATTTAGGTAGAGCAGTTTACGGTTTGGCCGAGTCTGACAGGGGGACTTCGATACCGAACTCGCGCATCAGTTCACAGGTTTCGTACAGCGGCAGGCCAACGACGCCGCTGTAACTGCCACGAATCTCGCGGACAAACCCCGCGCCCAACCCCTGGATGCCGTAACCACCGGCCTTGTCCGCAGGCTCTCCGGAGGCCCAGTAGGCCGCAGCCTGCGCGGCGCTGATCGGTCCGAAGTGAACTTCGGTGATCGACAGCCGGCTCAGCCAACGCCCGTTCTGGCCAAGCGCGACTGCGGAGTACACCTCGTGGCTGCGATCGGCCAGGCGCAGCAGCATCGCAATGCCATGCTCGCGCGAGGCCGGCTTGCCGAGAATCTCGCCGTCAATGACGACATCGGTATCCGCGCCAAGCACGGGCAATGCGCTACCGCTGAGCCGCTCGCCGGCGCGGGCCTTTTCCAGTGCAATTCGCACGGCGTAGGCCGCCGCAGATTCGCCGGGCTTCGGTCCTTCCTCGATATCGGCCGGACACAGCTGCACGCGCAGGCCGAGTTGTGCCAGCAGCTCGCGCCGCCGCGGCGACTGCGAGGCGAGGACCAGATGCGGCTGCACGGCGACACCCACGGCAACTCCCACAGAAATTCATGCTCATTGAGGCTTTTTTGCCAAGGCCGCAGCCATGGCGCGGGCACCCTCCGGCAGCTATCTTGCTCAGGCCACCCCGGCAAGCCAGCGATCGCAACGCCAGCGATGGAGCATCCTAACGTGAATATGCGCGAACTCGTTTCAGCCCAGGAATGGGAAGCCCGGGTGAATCTGGCCGCGGCATACCGGCTGGTCGCCCTGTTTGGCTGGGATGACCTCGTGTTCACCCATATCTCGGCGCGCCTGCCGGGGCCGGATCACCACTTTCTGATCAATCCCTATGGCTGGCTATTCGAGGAAATCACCGCCAGCAGCCTGGTCAAGATCGACCTCCACGGCAACAAGCTCATGGACTCGCCGAATCCGATCAATCCGGCCGGCTTCACGATCCACAGCGCGATCCACGCCGCCCGCGAGGACGCGCAATGTGTGATGCATACGCATTCGATCAACGGCGTAGCGGTGTCGGCGCAGCGCGATGGCGTGCTACCAATCTCGCAGCAGTCGACCCTGGTACTGGCGTCGCTGGCGTATCACGACTACGAGGGCATCGCCCTCAACGAAGACGAAAAGCCGCGCCTGGTCGCCGACTTCGGCGACAAGATCTACCTGATGCTGCGCAATCACGGCCTGCTGACCGTCGGCGCGAGCCCAGCCGACGCCTTTCTCGCAATGTACGTGTTCGAGGCTGCGTGCATGATCCAGGTTCGCGCCCAGGCCGGTGGCGGCCCTCTGGTGCAAGTGAATTCAAAGATCGTGGCGGGCGTCATGCAGGCCGCAGCCGCGGTCACGCGCGGCATGGGCGGGCAACTGGCGTGGCCTGGGCTGCTGCGCAAGCTGGATCGCATCGACCCCTCTTTCCGCAACTGACCTGCATATGAGCTTGCCCACACCCGACGATCAGACCGTCATCGCCGACACGCGCCGCTGGCTCGAACGCGCTGTGATCGGCCTTAATCTCTGCCCCTTCGCCAAGGCCGCCTATGTGAAGCAGCGCGTGCATATCGCAGTCAGCTCAGCGACGACGCCGGAGATGCTGCTCGAAGACCTCGCCCGCGAACTCGAAGACCTGCGCGATGCCGATCCCACCGAGCGCGAGACGACCCTGCTCGTGCATCCACAGGTGCTCGCCGATTTTCTCGACTACAACGATTTCCTCGACACCGCAGACGCTGCGCTCGAAGCGCTCGAACTCGACGGCGAGATTCAGGTGGCGAGCTTTCACCCGCAATACCAGTTCGCCGGCACCGAGCCTGACGACGCCGAGAACAATAGCAACCGCTCGCCGTGGCCAACGTTGCATCTGCTCCGCGAAGACAGCATCGAACAGGCGGTCGACAGCTACCCCGACGTGGATCACATTCCCGAGCGCAACATCACCGCGTTGCGTACGCTCGGCAATGTCGGCTGGCGCAAGCTCTGGGAAGACTGAGACCGAAGAGCGGGACACGTGCGGCTAAAGCACGCGTTGGCACCGCCGGTTTCGTGACATGGCGCGATGCGATGCGCTGCGCTGTTCCGCCCTACAGCACCATCAAAAATAGTGGTGGCCGATCCACCAGGCAATTCCGGCGATGAACGCCGAAGCCGGAATCGTGAACACCCAGGCCCAGACGATATTGCCGGCCACACCCCAGCGCACGGCGTTGACGTTTCGTGCCGCGCCGACGCCGACGATCGAACCGGTGATCGTGTGCGTGGTTGATACCGGCACGCCGAGACTGGTTGCAACAAACAGGGTGATCGCCCCACTGGCCGAGGCGCTGAAGCCGCTGACCGGCCGCAGCTTGGTGATCTTCATGCCCATCGTACGGACGATGCGCCATCCGCCGAACAGCGTGCCCAGGCCCATCGCAGCCTGGCACGACAATATGACCCAGAACGGCAGGGAGGCATCTGGCGTCGTCAGATTCGCCGCGATCAGCAGCATCCAGATGATGCCCATGGTTTTCTGTGCGTCGTTGCTGCCATGACCGAGGCTGTACAGCGCCGCGGAAACGTACTGCAGGTACTTGTATATGCGGTCCATCTTGCGCGCGGTCGACAGCGTACCGAACCACGACGCAAGCACCATGATCAATGCGCCGAGCAGGAAGCCCAGCAGCGGCGACAGCAGGATCGCCGCGACGATCTTCAGAAAGCCGCTCGCGATCAGCGTGGCGGTACCGCCCTTGGCAATCGCCGCGCCGGCGAGACCGCCAACCAGCGCGTGCGATGAGCTCGATGGGATGCCGTAGTACCAGGTGATGACGTTCCAACTGATCGCACCGACCAGGGCGCCGAAGATCACATGGTGATCGACGATGCCGGCGTCGATCGTGCCCTTCCCGATCGTCGCCGCCACGTGGAGGCCGAAGAACATGAATGCGATGAAGTTGAAGAATGCCGCCCAGACCACGGCCTTCTGCGGACTCATCGCGCCGGTCGAGACGATGGTCGCGATCGAGTTCGCCGAATCATGAAAGCCGTTCATGAAATCGAAGGCCAGCGCCAGCACGACGAGGAACACCACGACATGCATGCTGATGAGCATACTGTCCATCAGGCGTTCTCGAGCACGATGCCTTCAATGATGTTCGCCACGTCCTGACAACGGTCAGTGACCGATTCGAGCAGTTGATACAGCTCCTTCATCTTGAACAGCTGACGCGTATCCGCCTCTTCGCGGAACAGCTTGGCCATCGCCGTGCGCATCACATGGTCGGCTTCGCTTTCGAGCCGGTCGATGTGCTTGCAGTCCTCAAGGATCTTGTCCGCGTTCTTCATGTTCGGCAGCAACCGGACCGCGTCGCGGACGTGTTCTGTGCTTTCGAGGCAGATGTTCGCGAGCTGGCGCGTTGCCTCGGTGACATCGTGAATGTCATACAGGTGCATGCACTGCGAGGCGTCCTCCATCAGGTCGAGGATGTCGTCCATGCGCGTGATCAGCTGGTGGATTTCGTCGCGATCCAGCGGGGTGATGAAAGTCTGATGCAGCAGCTGCATGGTCTGCTGGGTGATCTTGTCGGCAGCGTGCTCGATGGACTCGATGTTGCGCTTGCGCAACGGCAGTTCGCCTTCGTTGCTCATCAGCGCCTTGAGCTCAACCGCGCCCAATACCAATTGGTCGGCATGCGCGATGAAAAAGTCGAAAAAGCGGCTCTCTTTCGGCATCAGACGACTGAACATAATGTCTCCCCGATAACAAAACTGATCCCATGACAGAAACGAAGACGGGAACAGAGGCACCTGTTCCCGTCATATTTCTGTCACATTCTATCTTCAATGCCCGGAGCCGGATGCACCGCCGGGGGAGCGCGAACTACTGCCTGCTAGAAACCGGAGCCTGATCGACGTGCGCCCTGATTGCGCCTGAACAGCAGTAACAGCAGGGTCAGCTGGGCCGGCAGCAATACCGCAATCGAATGCGCGTTGTTCTGCTCACTGAGGTAGAGCCCCGGCAATGACGCCAGCGCAAACAGGCCTAGCACCCAAATCCCGGTCGCCGCACGCGCGCGCGGCCGACGGCCGAACTGAGCCAAGACCGCAGGCAATAGCAACCACCACAGCGGATTGAGCAGCAGCAGATTCAGGTTGCGCGCCATGCCCCAGTGATCCGTTGCAAACCAGCCCAGCAGCAGCACCAGACCGCCGAGGCCGGCCAGCAGTACTTGTCCCGTCGCGAGCGCAGCGAACAGTGAGCGCCGCATGAGCCATGCACTCAAGACCAGCACCAGCGCCCAGCTCAGCCCAGCGAGCAGAAATGTCTTGACCGGCGGCACCTCGGGCACGATCGGCCCGCCCGCTTCGGGCGTGATGCCGGGCACCCTGACCAGTTCGCGTTCGATCTGCACCAGCCGGCGCTGATCGGGTTGACCCGGATTGATGTTCACTTCGCGCAGCGCGGCCATCAGACGCATCGGGATGAAACCGTCCTGCCATTGATCGAGCGGTGCATCGACGACAGCGCCCAGACCCAGATCCATGCCGAACATCAGCGTCGGCTCCGGCGCCATCAACTGCAGCACTTCCGCCCGGTAACTGATCGGTGCGGGCTTGTTCTGCAGTTGTGCCTTGATCTGACCACCGAGCGCCTGATCCAGCGCATCGCGCACGCGCGTCGAGCAGTTCGAAACGAAATAGTCGTAGCGATACTCGGCGTTCTGCGGTAGCGCGTTCGTCGCAAGGAATGCAGTCAGCGCCCTGCGCTGTGCGGGATCGAGCGCGAGTTCCTGCTCGATCACCCAGCGACCTTCGGCGGCGTACTGGTTCAGGGTCGCGATCAGCGGCGTCTCATCGACGCGGTAAAGCATGCGTCCACGCGCGAAGTTCAGGAAAAAGTTCTTCTGCTGGAAATCGAAGATGCCGTAGTTGTAGACCCGTGCATCGCGGCCGTCGGCATCACGCACCAGCAGCGCGTTGTGTCCGAAGCGCTGCCAGTAAATCTCTCCGGGCGCGAAAGTCAGCAGGCTGATCCGCGGCGCATCTTCATCAGCACCGGGCTGCGCAACCGCAATGTTCCCCGCACTCATGAAGAGCACGGCCAGCGCGCAGCGGAGGACGCGAATGCCGAACATCAAGTGGATAGCGCCGTGACCTGGAACAGATAGACGCGACGGCTGTCGGCGCGCTGCACATTGAAGCTGAAGCGCTCAAACGACACACTTTCGCCGCGCTTGGGCATATGGCCGAAACGGTGCATGACCATGCCGCCGACGGTATCGAATTCCTCGTCGGAGAACTCGGTCCCGAAGTAGGCGTTGAAGTCTTCGATTGGCGTCAGTGCGTTGACCAGATAACGCCGGTCATCCTGCTTGAGAATCTGCGCGCTCTCGGCCTCGTCGTACTCGTCGTCGATCTCGCCAACGATCTGCTCGAGCACGTCTTCAATCGTGACCAGTCCGGCAATGCCGCCGTACTCGTCAACCACCAGCGCCATGTGATTGCGGCCGCGGCGGAAATCCTTGAGCAGCACATTGAGGCGCTTGGACTCCGGCACGAAGACCGCGGTGCGCAGCAGCTTGTGCATATCGAACGTCGCCGGCTCGAAGCCAGGCACGCCGGACGCGTACTTGAGCAGATCCTTGGCGAGCAGGATGCCGACGACTTCGTCCTTCGACTCGCCGATCACCGGAAAGCGCGAGTGTCCGGATTCGACGACATCGACCAGGATGCGATCCAACGGCCAGTCGTGATCGATGACGACCATCTGCGCGCGCGGCACCATGACGTCGCGTACCTGCGTTTCCGAAGTATCGAGAATGCCCTCGAACATCGTCAGCGCTTCGGCATCCATCAACTCGGCCGCGCGGGCCTCGCGCAGCACTTCCATCAGATCCTCGCGAGTGCGAGGCCCACCGGCCAGACGCTGGGTGACACGTCGCCACCACTGCGAAAGTCCGCTGTCTTCGGTACGGCTACTACTACTGTCGTCGTCGCTCATTGAAGTTCATTGATAGGGGTTATCAAACCCCAATTCCCCAAGAATCCTGACCTCGCGCGCTTCCATGCGCCGGGCCTCGTCGTCGTGCTCGTGGTCGTAACCACGCAGGTGCAGGCAGCCATGCACGACCATGTGTGCCCAGTGCGCCCGCAGCAGTTTTCCTTCGGCCTTCGCTTCGCTGGCAACGACCGGCGCGCAGATCACCAAGTCACCGAGAATCTCGCCTTCGCCCTGGAAGGACAGTACGTTGGTCGGCTTGTCCTTGCCCCGATAATCGCGATTGAAAGTCTGACTTTCGGCGACATCGACGATGCGAATCGTCAGCTCGCCATGCCGTGCCGGCAGCGCAGCGCGCGCGAACTCGCGCAGGCTGTTTGCAGCCGGAACGCCTCGCGCTGACACGACGCGCTGCACGGCGATCTCGCCAGCGGCGGCTCGTGCACTCACGGCGCAACCTTCGGCGGCTGCTTCGACTCATGTTCTTCGTAGGCCTGCACGATCGCCTGCACCAGCGGATGGCGCACGACGTCTTCCTTGCGGAAGAAAGTCGTGCTGATGCCACGCACGCCGTCGAGCACTTCGAGCGCGTGGCGCAGGCCGGAAGTCTGGTGCTTGGGCAGGTCGATCTGGGTCATGTCGCCGGTGACGACGGCGACGCTGCCGAAGCCGATGCGCGTCAGGAACATCTTCATCTGCTCCACCGAGGTGTTCTGCGCCTCGTCGAGGATCACGAAGGATTCATTCAGCGTGCGCCCGCGCATGAACGCCAGCGGCGCGATCTCGATGACGCTGCGCTCGATCAGGCGCGCAACCTTCTCGAATCCGAGCATTTCATACAGCGCGTCGTACAGCGGACGCAGGTAGGGATTGATTTTCTCGGCCATGTCGCCGGGCAAAAAGCCGAGCTTTTCGCCGGCTTCGACTGCCGGGCGCACCAGTACAAGACGCCGCACGCGGTCGCGCTCCAGCGCCTGCACCGCACTCGCGACCGCGAGATAGGTCTTGCCGGTGCCGGCCGGGCCGACGCCGAAATTCAGGTCATGCGTCGCGATTGCCTTGAGATAGGCGCGCTGCATGTCGCCGCGACCGCGCACGACGCCGCGCTTTGTGCGGATGACGACCTCGTCGCCGTGACTGCTGGGCGAAATATCATCTGTGCTGTCCTCGTCCCCGGTCGCATCGCCACCAACGTGTTCGGCCAGGGCCAGATGCACGTGCTCGGACGTGATCGCGTCATCGAGGCTCAGATTGAACAGCTGGTTGATGACGCCCTCGCCGGCAGCGACATCACGCTTGAGGCCGACGAGCTGGTAGCGATTGCCGCGATTGCGGATCTCGATGCCGAGGCGCAGTTCGATCTGGCGCAGGTGCGCGTCGAAAGGACCATTGAGACTGGCGAGGCGCTGACTGTCGCCCGGTTCGAGCACGACATCGGCCCGCGCCTGTTGCGGGCGTGCGCTCATGCGCTCACCGCGGTTTCGAGCAGCTGGCCCTGCAGCGAATTGTTCAGCGCTGCGGTGATCGCCACGTCGACGAACTCACCGACCAGCGTCGCCGGGCCATCGAAGTTCACCATGCGGTTGGTCGAGGTGCGGCCGGCCATCTGCGCGGAACGCCGTGACGGTCGCTCGACGAGGATGCGCTGGATCGTACCGATCAGGCTG
>JALYJV010000250.1 GCA_030775105.1 Pseudomonadota bacterium
CGTCGGCATCCTGCTGATCGCACATCCGGGTGCCGACCTGGATCCGGTCGGCACCACGCTCGCGCTCGGCGCGGCGATGCTCACGGTCGGCTATCAGCTGCTGTCGCGCGTTCTCGTGACTACCGAAGACACCGTACCGATGCTGTTCTACACCGCACTGGTCGGGGCGGTCGCGTTCGGTGCATTCCTGCCATGGTCATGGGGCGGTGCGGCACCGACCCCGTTTCAGGTGCTGATGTTCTTCAGCATCGGCGCGATGGGCGGGCTTGGGCATTACCTGTTCACCGCGGCGCATCGCCACGCGCCGGCGTCGATCCTCGCGCCGATGATGTACGCGCAGCTGGTCTGGGCCTGTCTGCTGGGCTGGGCCGTGTTCGGTCACGTTCCGGCGGGCATGAGCATCGCCGGCATGTGCATCGTGGCCGCATCCGGAATCCTGGTGGCGCTGAAGTCGCGCTTCAATCGCAAAGTGTTGGCGGAGCCGATCGAGTGACGTTCCTGGACAGGCAATCGTGGCGGACCGCGGGTTTGCAGGCGGTGATGGCGGTCATCACGATCACGCTCGCGCTGGCTTCACTGCCGGCGCCGGCCGCCACGATCGTCCTCGATGGTCCGGCACTGCAGCGGGGTTACAAGAATCTCGAAGGCCATCTCGAAGCCTTCCACGACACCAGCGGCCAACTGACCCAGGCGCAGGTCGCGTCAGCGCCGGTTGCGGATCGCTTCGAGCCGCTGAAGGGTCATTTCAACGGCGGCTTCGCCGGCTCGGGCGCGTGGTGGTTGCGTTTCACCGTCAGCGCCGAACCAGGGCGCGGCGACCATTGGTGGCTGCAGCTGATCGTGCCGTATGTAGACTTTGTCGACGTGTGGTTGCCGCAACGTCTGGCCGACGGCAGCGAGGCGCTGCAGCACCGTTCGATGGGCGGGATGCGTCCGGTTTCGCAGCGCGACGTCGCGACGCCGTCGACGGTGGTTCGTCTGGATTTCAGTGCGGACGCCACACCGAGAACGGTGTGGATCCGCGTGGCCGGGCATCGCACCCTGAGTCTGGCCGGCGCGCTGTGGCAGCTCGAACCGATGATGGAGCTGCTGCAACTCAGTTTCGCGCAGGAATACACCGTCACTGGCATGGTGATTCTGATGGCGCTGCTGGCACTGATCCTCGGCGTCTCGCTGCCGGATCGGACCTTTCTGTCATACGCCGCGTATCTCGGCGCTAGCGGTCTGTTGTTCCTCAGTTCCGAACATCTGCTGGCGGTGCTGTTCATACCCGACCAGCCGGTGCTGGCAGTGCGCATCCACAACCTCAGCATGTGCCTGAGCCTGTTGACCGCCGTGACTTTTGCGTATCGCCTGCTGGATCTGCCGGTGCATTTCCCGCACGTGGCGCGGGTGTTCCGCGTGCTGATCTGGGTCTCCGTCGCCGCACTGGTCGTATCGGCCGCGGGGCACTACGGCAGCATTGCGGCCGCTCTCAACCTCGTACGCATCGCGCTCGCGCTGGTCATCGTCGTGCTGTGTGCGGTGCTGGTGAAGCGCCGTCTGCCGGGCTTCCTGCCGAACCTGATCGGCTACGCAACCTATGCCTTGCTCGGAAGCATTCACTTCGCCAAGAACCTCGACTGGATCCCGTACACGGGCTTCAACCAGTACGGCTTCCTGATCGGCGTGCTGATCCACATGGTCGCGATCTTCATCGGCTTGGGAATGCGCGTGCGGATGCGCGAGCGCCAGGCGCTCGCCGATTCCCTTGCCGCCGGCGCGCGACTGGAAGTCGCGGTGACCGAACGCACCCATGCCCTGCACACGGAAATCACCGAACACAAGATCACCGAGGAACAGCTGCGCGTCGCGATGGAGGAGCAGCGCAACTTCCTGGCGATGGTGTCGCATGAGTTCCGCACGCCGATCAGCGTCATTGGCGCGTCGTCGCAGATGATCGTCGACGAACGCATGACGCCCGGACCGGAAGACGTGCAGCGCGAAGCCGGCAAGATCGGTCGCGCCGCGCAACGCATGACTGCGCTGATCGACACCCTGCTGGCGGACGAGTGGCTGGCTTCTTCGGCGATGCAGCTTAATCCGCGCGAGCTGGATGTGTCCGCGATGCTGCAGCAGGTCCGCGATCGCTACGAACCGGGCAGCGTGCGAAGCATCAGCGTCGAGTGCGGCACGGAACCCTTGCTGTGCCGCGCTGATCCGATGCTGCTCGGCATCGCGCTCGACAACCTGATCGAGAACGCCATCAAGTATTCGCCGGCGGGCGAACCGATCGAACTGCGCGGCTGGCGCGAGGATGGCCACGTCTGCATCAGCGTCCGCGACCATGGCGCCGGCCTGAAGGATGCCGAAACCGAACAGGTCTTCGAGCGCTTCTATCGCAGCCAGGAGGTCAAACGCCTGCCGGGCATCGGCCTGGGCCTGTTCATGGTCAAACGCATCGCCGTGTTGCACGGCGGTTCGGTGCACGCCGGCAACGCCAATGGCGGCGGCGCCGTGTTCACCGTGCGTCTCTCCGGCACTGATCCGCGGGCTGCGCACTGAGCTGCTGCAAGGTTTGGTCAGCGAAGCGCGGCTTCTGCGTGTCGGCAGGCCGCTGAGGCCGCCGCAAGGTCGATAGATTCCGTAAGGAATGCAAGAAACAGGGCTTCCGGCTGTAAGGTTATGAATCAATAATTTCGTAGTAGATACATAAACTTGCGCCTACTATTTGCCGTGACTGATCAAGCCTTTCGAGGGCAGCAGCATGGCAAGCAGAGCTCATACGGATACCGCAGGAAAGCCAGGGCGTCACGCCGTCAGTGACGCCGCCATGCCGCGCCCGCCGCACCGCAATTTCCCAGATCTGAACCCGAACCCGGCCCCGCAAGGGACCGGTACGGATTCGCCGTGTCCGTTGATTCGCTATGGAGTGCACTCATGAACCGCAGCCCTTCTTACGCCCGCAAGCCGGGTGGTTATACGCGCAAGCTTCTGTCCGCCGCCGTGCTGGCGACATTCGCGCCGCTTGCCCATGCCGAGGTCTGCGATGCCACGGGTGCCGGCGGCGCCGGTAAC
>JALYJV010000251.1 GCA_030775105.1 Pseudomonadota bacterium
TACGCCTCTGCTCGTTCGTTTATGTTCATAGCCGTCGGAGCCGATTATCGCTCCCGCCCTGACAATTACACCGGCACAAAGAGTAACGTCGGGCATCACAACGACGCCTGGATCGATGACTACCCCGTCCTCAATGATCACGCCGGAACTCGCGATAACTGCAGACGGGTGAATAGTTGCTTTTGGCGAAATGTTGCTCTTCTCACGAACTCTCGTCGCTCCGAGATAACTGACAACACTAAAGAAAAACCATCTGGGATCATCGACGATAATTTTCTCGATGTCCGGACTGAGCAGGTGCGCATCCTCCTCTTTGACAAACGAGCCTTTTATATTCTTGTTGCGGGAGATTGTTTCAGCGAACTTACGGTTATCCAGAAAAGTTAAAACTCTTCCTTCATATAATCCATCTGCCGTTCCGAGGGAGTCGTACGCCCCGATGGTTAGATCGTGTCCAGTCGCTTTCTTTACTGTTGAAGCATTAATTATGTTCATGCGCACAGCCCCAGTACTGTCGTATACCAACAGTGCGAAATCATCAGCCGCTTAAAGGCAGCGAGACGCGGCGACCATCCTGCGCCGAGCGGTACATGGCGATCAATAGCTCCAAGCTCTTTAGTCCTTCACGGCCATCGGTTTCTGGCTGCGCCGTACCGCGTAGCGTCTTGATGACATTGTCGTAGTACAGCGGGTGGCCAAAGCCGTAGACGCTGGTGGTGGCGTAGCTGGCCACCTTGATCTCCTCGTCCTCCGGACGCTTATCGGCAAATTCCCAAGTCTGGATTTCGTTGACCGCCACACCGCCTACGCGCACTGAACCCTTCTCGCCGAGAATGGTGATGGAGCCTTCCAGATTCTTGGGATACGTGAGCATCGTGACGTTGAGTGTGCCCATCGCGCCATTGCGCCAGCGAATCGCGGAAACGCCGGTGTCCTCCGCCTGGATGTTGCGCGCCAGCGTGCCCGTGTAGGTCATCACGCTTTCAACAGGACCGATCAGCCAGTTGAGCAGGTCGATGTAGTGACTGGCCTGATTCATGAAGGCGCCGCCATCCATCTCCCAGGTGCCACGCCACTTGGCCGTATCGTAGTACTCCTGCGGCCGGGTCCAGAACACGTTCAGGGCTACGCTGTAGATGCGCCCGAAACGGTTCTGCTCTACTGCCGCCTTCAGCAGCTGCAGGGTCGCATTACGGCGGTTCTGCTTGACCACGAAGAGTTGCACGCCCGCCTCGTCGCAGGCCCGCACCATGTCGAGCCCATCTTCCCAGCGGGTGGCCATCGGCTTTTCGGTGACGACGTGGCGACCACTCTGCGCCGCCTCGATCGTCTGCTGGGGATGCAGGCCACTGGGAGTGGTCAGGATCACCACATCGGCATTGGTCGTGGCCAGCAATCCACTGAGCCTGGCGTGGCCTTTCGCTCCGGTGCGCTGCACCGCGGCCGCCAGCGCCGCCGGATCTACATCGCAGACATCGACCAGTTCAACGTCACCCGCGCGGCCTTCGATGGCGCCGAAATGGTTGGCAGCAATACGGCCACACCCGACCAGGGCCAGCCGGATTTTTCGATCGACGACCGGGAGAATATTTTGCATGGACATCCCAAGTAGTTGGCTGTGAAAATGCGGGCTGTTCAAAGGCGGAACACGGTGAATCCCGCATCCGCCAGTGCGTGACGATTAAAAAGGCTTTTGAGATCACCGATGACTGGTTGTTGCGCGTCGTTGCAGCAGGCCCAGAGCTGGGCAGGGCTCAGTTCACGGAACTCTTGATGGCCGACGGCCACCACCAGACTGTCGACCTTCTGGTCCGGCCCGATATGGCCCAGCTTGATGCCGTACTCGTGCTGGACTTCCTGCGGATCCGCCCAAGGGTCGGCGACCACTACATTGACATTCCACTGCTGCAGTTCCCGAACCAGATCCGCCACCTTGCTGTTGCGGATGTCGGGACAGTTTTCCTTGAAGGTAATACCCATCACGCCGACGCTGGCACGTGCCACGTCGATACCGTTCTGCAGCATGCGCTTGATCATGCTGCGGGCCGCGTAACGCGCCATATTGTCGTTGATGCGCCGCCCAGCAAGGATGACTTGAGGGTGATATCCCAGTTGCTCGGCTTTGTGAGTGAGGTAATACGGATCGATACCGATGCAGTGACCGCCGACCATGCCCGGCCGGAAATGCAGGAAGTTCCACTTGCTGCCTGCTGCTTCCAGCACTTCCAGCGTGTCGATGCCGATGCGCTCAAAGATTACCGACAGCTCGTTGACAAAAGCGATGTTCAGGTCGCGCTGGCAGTTCTCGATCACCTTGGCCGCTTCAGCAACCTTGAGGCTGCTGGCACACCACGTACCCGCGGTGATGATCTGCTTGTAGAGCGCATCCACGGCAGCAGCCACTGCTGGCGTGCTGCCGCTGGTGATCTTCTTGATCGTGGCCAGAGTATTGACCTTGTCTCCCGGGTTGATACGTTCGGGGCTGTAGCCGCAGAAGAAGTCTTTGTTGAAGGTCTTGCCGCTGAACTTCTCCAGTACAGGCACGCAGACCTCTTCGGTGGCGCCCGGATAGACCGTGGATTCGTAGATCACCACCGCGCCATCTTTCAGCACTCGCCCGACGGTTTCGCTGGCTTTCACCAGCGGGGTCATATCGGGGCGGTTGGCCTGATCGACCGGCGTGGGGACGGTCACAATGAAAACGTCACAGGCCTTGAGGTCTTCAAGCGTATGGCTGTACCGGAGATGGGCGGCCTTCTTGAGATCTTCGTCCGTCACCTCCAGCGTGCTGTCCTGCCCGCTCTGAAGCTCGGCAATTCTGGCTTTGTTGATATCGAACCCAATGACGGGACGGTGTTTGCCGAACTCGACTGCCAGCGGTAATCCGACATAGCCCAGGCCGATCACGGCGATGGTTCTGTTCGATAAATCCATGAGCAATGCGCTTCCCGACATTAAGAGTGTTCTGAAATTGCGATCATTTGAACAACCACATTCGATTGCCCACGTTATGAATTCGATGCTGGTGTCTCATATCTCGCGCTTACTACACCTCACCCGCGTGCATTCGAATGCGCCCGATGTAGAACGTCTTGGAGGGGAAGAGGGGAAAAATTCTTGTAGGAACTGCGATTGCCTAGTGCGTCACGATTTTCCCTGCCGGAGCGGGAGTGTCCACGAATACCCTGGCTTTGCCCTCGGGCAGTATTCGCTCCTTGGAGACGTGCTCGCTGGGCAGCGGGGAAGTTGGCGCAACCCGTCGGCCCGCATCCTCATGGGCCTCCCGGATGAACCCGGCAACCAGCCGCGTCAGGACCCGGATCACGTCCGATTCGGCATGCGCGTCATGGGCCTGACGAAGGCCTTCCAGCGCGAGCTTCAGCTCGGTCCAGCCCAGCATGGCTTCGCTGGCCTTGAAGATTCTTGGATGCTGCGTAGATTCGGGATCGCTGCCGATCAGCAATTCTTCGTACAGCTTTTCGCCCGGACGCAGGCCCGTGTAAGCAATCTCGATATCGCCAATGCCGGTTCTAGCATCTCGAATTTCCAGACCTGACAGATGGATCATCCTCTGGGCAAGTTCGCGAATTTTCACTGGGCTACCCATTTCCAGGACGAAGACCTCGCCGTGGCGGCCCATGGCGCCGGCCTGGATGACCAGCTCGGCGGCCTCGGGGATCGTCATGAAGTACCGCGTGACGTCCGGATGCGTGACGGTCACGGGACCGCCGCGCAGAATCTGCTCGCGGAACAGCGGGACCACAGAACCACTGGAAGCCAGCACGTTTCCGAAACGGACCATGGACATGCGCGTCTGCGGACTGACTTCTGCAAGTGCCTGCACGATCAGCTCGCACACGCGCTTGGACGCACCCATCACATTGGTCGGGCGTACCGCCTTGTCGGTGGAGATCAGGACAAAATTCCTGACGCCCGCATCGATGGCGCACTGCACGGCGTGCAGCGTGCCGAACACATTGTTGTTCACCGCGGCGACGACGTTGCTTTCGACCAAGGGGACATGCTTGTAAGCGGCGGCGTGATACACCGTCTCGACCTCGTGAAGATTCATTACGTGCGAAAGCGCACGCGAATCCAGCACAGAGCCCAGCACCGGCACGATGGCGCAGTGGCTGGCAAGTCCGTGAAGCTCCCGGTCGATCTCATAGAGGGCGACTTCGGACATGTCGAACAACACCAGCTTGCGCGCGCCTTGCTTCACCGCCTGGCGGCATAACTCTGAGCCGATTGACCCGCCCGCCCCCGTGATCATGACCGACTTGCCATGGATGAAGAGGTTGAGCAGTTCTTCGATCGGCTCAACCGGATCGCGATCCAGAAGGTCTTCAATCTGAACTTCACGGATATCGTCAATCTGCTTTCTGCCGCTGGCGATGTCTTCCAGGTTGGGCACAACCAGAACGCGCACTGCCAGGGGCGCAAGACTTTCCAGAATCTCGCGTCGCCTTTGCCGCGTTAACGACGGAATTGCCAGCAGGATATGTTCGAACTTGCCGCGCGCCTTGAGATGCGCCAGCTGGGTGCGCGAGTACACCGGCAAGCCGAGGATGGTCCGCCCATGCAGCGAGAGATGGTCGTCAATGAAACCAACAGGCCGATAACGACCCCGCATCTGCAGAGCTGCCGCCATTTGCGCGCCGGCGTCTCCGCCGCCATAGATCAGCACGCGGGCCTCGGTGCCGCGCAGCTGCCCCAAGCTGAGGAATCTGCGCGCCGCGAGCCTGACCATCGTCAGCGTGACATGCGCCAAAACAAAAAAAGCCGCCAATGTTTGCCATGCCGGGGCGATCCCGTCCTTGGCACGAATCAGCGCGGCTATCAGCGGTATCGCGAGCAGCAGACCCACGGCGCTTCGCTCGATGAACTCCGAGCCGATGAAACGAACGACCGCACGATACGCCCCCACGGCGTACAAGGCTGCGACGGTGATCAGCGGGACCTCGATGATGGCCACCGAGCCGAGTTCGGCAACGTCCGGCCCGATCCCCGCAGTCAGTAGAGTCGCAAGCAAGGCCGCAACGGCAAGAACAATGCAATCCACGAACAGCACGGTCGCAAGTTTCCCTCTGGCCCCCATCGAGACCAGCCAGACCACGAGCTTTCCCCTGAGGGTTAGCGTGAATTGTGTCATTCCGTTACCGAATACATCCGGGGCGCTATTGTGACTGACATTTCGTCACCGTTGTGCCCCCAGATGCGGGTAAATTCTTGTCGGGTCTCGATATGAACCCGCTATCCGCGCAGCGAGCGCGATACCCGTCTGCAGCGAAACCGGGCCACTTCGGAGGGGGAGACTCTGACCATACTGACCACTCAGTAAAGAGCATCCCGAATCCAGCGTGGAATCCGGACCGCATATCAGCCTTCGCTGTCGCTCCCCAGCGCGGTTTCGTAGTTCTGCCCTCCGTAAAACACGCCAATGATTGACACGACCGTGTCGTTCACTGCGTAGGCGATCTCGACGCGCTTGCGATAGTTGGTCAGACGCAGCCCGGCGCGAATGTCGTCCCGCTTGACGCCTCGTAACGGGAAGCTCGCCAAGCCTTCGCAATGCACGACAATGTTTTCGGTAAAGCGCATCGCGACCTCCGAAGAGCCCGCAGCCTCCGCGATGTAGCGATAGATCGCCGCCAGTTGATCGCGCGCTTCCGGCGTGAAGGCGACGGTGTAGGCCTTCAAGACTTCGTACGGGCTTTGCGATACTCGTCAGCCAGAGCCTCGCGCACCTGTCCAGCCGAGACCGCCCGGCTCGGATCACGCTCGAGGGCATCGTATGCGGGGCCCACCTGAGCGACGAGCCACTGTTCGACAACCCGATCGCGCGCCAACAGCGTGCGCAGGCCGTCGCGGATGACTTCGCTTTCGGTGGCGTATTCGCCTGCGGCTACTTTCGCCCGCACCGCATCCGCCATTTCATTGGGCAGGGTAATGCTGAATTGCTGCGTAGAGCGCATGGGTTCGCTCGCGTGTGTGGATAGGATTTAATCCTACACTTGCCAGCTTGTAATGCAAGCCTCTTCGGGATTCCGGATGCCCAAATAGAAACCCCCGCTGATCATCGACCAGCGGGGGTTGATGGATCTGCGCGCTGAGCCTCAGACGGCGTCGATCCCCGATTCGCCGGTACGGATACGCACCGTCTGGTCGAGATCGTAGACAAAGATCTTGCCGTCACCGATCTGGCCGGTCTTGGCCGCCTTGAGGATCGCGTCGGTGGCTTTCTCCGCCATCTCCGGGGTCACCGCGATCTCGATCTTGATCTTCGGCAGAAGGTCAACCGTGTACTCGGCCCCGCGATACAGCTCGGTATGGCCCTTCTGGCGTCCAAAGCCGCGGACTTCCGTCACCGTCATGCCCTGCACACCGATGTCGGCCAGCGCTTCGCGCACGGCATCGAGCTTGAAGGGCTTGATGATGGCAATCAGCATTTTCATGTTGCGGCTCCCTTAAGTTCAGGGCGCGGATTCTAGCATTCCCCCTCCAGTCACGCCCCGTTTTGAGGCGCCACGCTGGAGCCTTAAGCCGCCATAAAAAAGGGCGGATGCTCATCGCATCCGCCCCAATCCCACCGGAGAAACCAGAAGCAAGGGGTCGCCTGACCGCTGCGACCCCTCACACCCCTTACATGTTGTATGCCTTCTCGCCGTGCTCGGAGAGGTCCAGACCTTCGGACTCCTGCTCTTCGGTCACGCGGATGCCGATCGTGAACTTGAGGATCAGCAGGGTCACTGCCGAGACCACCGCGCTGAGCACGATCGCAACCAGCACCGCCTTGATCTGGATGAGGATCTGGGCCGAGGAGTAGCCCACCTCGAGGGTGAACCAGTCCGCGTAGACACCGACGCCGCCCTTGGCCGGATCAACGAACACGCCGGTCAGGATCGCACCGATGATGCCGCCCACCGCGTGGACGCCGAAAGCATCGAGTGCGTCGTCATAGCCCAGGATCTTCTTGAGGTACGCCACTGCGAAGAAGCAGACCACGCCCGAGACCAGACCGATGATCAGACCACCGCTGATGCCGACGAAGCCGCAGGCCGGAGTGATCGCCACGAGACCAGCGATGGCTCCCGAGATGATGCCCAGCAGCGAAGGCTTGCCCTTGAAGATCCACTCCGCGAAGAACCAGGCGATGGCCGCTGCGGCAGTCGCAAACGCGGTGTTCGCGAAGGCCAGCACGGCGTAACCGTTGGCTTCGAGGTTGGAGCCGGCGTTGAAGCCGAACCAGCCGAACCACAGCAGGGCAGCACCGATCATGCTCATGACGAGGCTGTGCGGCGCCATGGCGACCTTGCCGTAGCCGGCACGCTTGCCGAGGATGATCGCGCAGACCAGACCGGCGATACCGGCATTGATGTGGACCACCG
>JALYJV010000252.1 GCA_030775105.1 Pseudomonadota bacterium
CGACGTCACCCAGCGCAAGGAGAATGAGGCTGCCTTTCAGCGCTACGTGTCCACCATAGACGCGATTCCGGACGCGATTTACGTGGTGGATCGCTCCAGCATGAGCTTCATCCACATCAATGACGCAGCCTGTCTTTGGGAGAACAAGACGCGCGAGCAGCTATGCGCCCTGGGGCCGATGGGATTGAATGCAGTGGCCCGCGCCGATCTTGAGCGCGTCTATGACGCCATCATCGCCAGCGGTCAGCCAGCCAACCCGGTGGAAGTGCTGAGGCCCCGCGTGGATGGGTCGATGGCCTGTATTGAAGTACGCCGCCAGGCCCAGTGCTTTGGGGGTCAGTGGACCATTATCACGCTGGCGCGGGACATCAGCGCGCGCAAGCAGGCAGAAACGGCGCTGACGAACAGTGAAATCCGCCTGCGCGCGTTGATCGAAAATTCGTCCGACATCATCGCCATCACGACCATCGACGGCGTGGTCCAGTACATCAGCTCCTCGGTGCGGGCGATAGCGGGCTACGAGCCAGGCGACCTGGTCGGCCGAAGCTTCAAGGACATGGTGCATCCGGACGACCTCGGGATCGCCACCGCGCAAATCGACGAGGCGTCGGGCGTGCCGGGTTCGGCGGTGCGGCGCGAGCGGCGCTACCGCCACAAGGATGGTTCCTGGATCGACGCTGAAGTCATCGCGGTCAACCTGCTGCACGAGCCCGCCATCGCCGGCATCGTCTCGACCATCCGCGACATCACACAGCGCAAGCGTGCCGCGGATGAACTACGCGACAGCGAAGAGAAGTTCCGCCAGCTGGCCGATCACGTCAACGACGTGTTCTACGTCTTCTCGGCGGACCTGCAGCAAGTGCACTACGCCAGCCCCGCCTACGAGCAGATCTGGGGCCATTCGAGGGCCAGCCTTTACGCCAATCCGCTGAAATGGGGCGAAGCGATACTGCCGGAGGAACGTGCGGCGGTATTCGCGGCGTTTGGGCGCCTGGCGACCGAGCGCAGCATGGAGGTGGAGTTCCGCATTGCACGGCCCGATGGCGCGGTGCGCTGGATCTTGAGTCGCGGCTTCCAGGTGCGCGACGCGGCAGGCACGGTCATCCGCATTTCAGGCATCGCCAGCGACATCACCGAACGCAAGGTCGCCGCGGAAGTTCTGGCAAAGCGCGCGCTAGAGCTTGAGCGATTCAATCGCCTGAGTGTGGGGCGCGAATTGCAGATGATCGAACTAAAGAAGCAGGTCAACCAGCTCGCGAGCCTGGCCGGACAGAAGCCTCCGCACGAGCTTGCGTTCCTCGAGACACGGCCCGACAAGGTCCATTCCGGCGATGGACCAGCCCACTGACCGCGCCTACATCCGGCTCAAGCGCACCGTCAGCCTGGGCGCTGCGGCAGCGGTGCTGATTCTCGGCTGGCAGGTCTGGGATGCCTGGTCCGATTACATCTGGTCCGGCGAAATGAGGTCGAGCGTCGCGCGCGTGGAAAAAGCCCGCGAAGAGGTCATCCGCCTGCATGAGATCCTGAACACCTCGCCGCGGATGGCGGTGGGTAGCGGCGTGCCTGAATGGGAGGCGCGCTATCGCGAGGTGGAGCCCCGGCTGGAGAAGTTGATCGCTGACGTCGTACAACTGCAGCCGGACGCGCCTCTTCGCGCCGCGCTCGCCGCCATGCAGCAGCGCAGTCGTGACTTTCTACAGCAGGATCGCGAGGCCGAGGCGCAGGGCCTGCTGACGGGGGGCGCGCATGAGGCGCAGCGCAAGGCCTACGCGGAGGGGATGACAGAAGTCAACCAGAACCTGCTGCGGGTCGGCGACTCAATGAATCAGGAGGTGCTCCATGACCTGTACTGGGACGGCACCATCGCCGCCGCCTGCACCCTGCTTCTGGTGCTGGGGTCGTGGCTGGTATTCCGCGCCATGCGCGACTGGCAGGTCATCGTGGACGACAACAACCGCCAGATGAAGCATAAATCGGCCGAGCTGGATCTGAAGGTCGGCGAGCGCACGCAGGAGCTCAACGATTCGGCGCTGGCTTCGCTCAACATGATGGAAGACGCGGTGCTGCAGCGGGAGAAATCCGCACAGGCCTACGTGGCACTTGAGAATGCGCACCAGCAGCTTGTGGAAGCCTCGCGTCAGGCGGGGATGGCCGAGGTGGCGACCAACGTGCTGCACAATGTCGGCAACGTGCTCAACAGCGTCAATGTTTCCGCCACTCTGGTGATCGACAGCATCAAGAGTTCACGCGCCGGCAGCCTGGGCCAGATCGTGGGGATGCTGCGCGAGCATGCTGCGGATCTCGGCAGCTACATCACCACCGACCCCAAGGGCCGTCACGTTCCTGCGTTCCTCGAGCAGCTTTCCCGGGAGTGGATCGTGCAACAGCAGAGCGTGATCGGGGAGCTCGAATCGCTGCGATCCAACCTCGACCACATCAAGCAGATCGTGGCGATGCAGCAGCGTTTCGCCACGGTTTCGGGCGTTACCGAAGTCGTCGATGTCACGGACCTGGTGGAAGACAGCCTGCGCATCAATGAAGGCGCCTTGATCAGGCACCGGATCAAGGTCATCCGCGAATTCGAGGCGGTGCCGCCGATCAGCGTGGAAAAGCACAAGGTCTTGCAGGTACTCGTCAACCTGGTGCGCAACGCCAAGAACGCATGTGACGAGTCCGGTGTTGCCGACAGGCAGATGACGCTGGCCGTGCGCAACGGCGCCGCGGGAATCCGGATATCCGTCAGCGACAATGGGGTGGGCATCGCGCCGGAAAATCTCACACGTATCTTTGTTCATGGCTTCACCACGCGCAAGGATGGGCACGGCTTCGGCCTGCATAGCGGCGCGCTGGCCGCCGCTGAACTCGGCGGCAGCCTGAGCGCGTACAGCGATGGCCCGGGCAAGGGTGCGACCTTTACGCTGGAGTTGCCGCGCACTGGTGCAGGTCCATGAATGGTGACGAGTCCGCCGTCACGCGGCATATCCTGGTGATCGACGACAACCAGGCGATCCACGAGGATTTCCGGAAGATCTTCGGTGCCAGCCGCGGGCGCGAAAGCTCAGAGGCCGAGTTGGCCCTGTTCGGCGATCCCGGTTCCGGTGCCGCGCCGGAGTTCGAGTTGGATTCTGCCTACCAGGGAGAGCAGGGACTTGCGCTGGTGCAGCTGGCGCGGGCAGAGGGCAAGCCCTACGCGATGGCCTTTGTCGACGTGCGCATGCCGCCGGGCTGGGACGGCATCGAGACCACCTCAAGAATCTGGCAGGTAGACCCGGATATCCAGATCGTGATCTGCACCGCGTATTCGGATTACTCGTGGAGCGAAATGCTGGCCAAGCTCGGCCGCTCGGACCGCATGGTGATCCTTAAAAAGCCGTTCGATACCATCGAGGTGGTGCAACTGGCCAGTGCACTGACCGAGAAGTGGCGTATGGCGCGCCAGTCGCGGTCGATCCTGGAAGACCTGGAACGCCGCGTTGCGGAGCGTACGCGGGAGTTGGTGCTGGCGGGCGAGCAACTGCGCCTTTCCGAAGCCCAGTACCGCCTTCTGTTCGAGAGCAACCCGCATCCGATGTGGGTTTACGACATGGCGACGCTGCGCTTTCTCGCGGTAAACAATGCTGCCGTGGAGAAGTATGGATATTCCGAGCAGCAGTTTCTGGCAATGACCATCCGCGACATCCGCCCGATCGAGCAAATCGCGGTGCTGGAGCGGGAACTCGAGCTTCTGGCACCGGGCAAGAACTTCGGTGTCTGGCGCCACTGCAAGCAGGACGGCTCGCTCATCGACGTAGAGGTTTCGTCCGACGGCATCGTCTTCGATGGCTGTTCCGCTCGCCTAGTGCTGGCGCATGACGTGACGCTGCGCAAGCAGGCCGAGTCCAGGATCAAGCGCCTGAACCGAGTGAACGCGGTGCTCAGCCAGATCAATGGACTGATTGTGCGGGTCCGCAGCCGCGATGAGTTGTTCGCCAAAGCCTGCCGCATCGCCATCGAGGCCGGCGGGTTCCGCATGGCCATGATCGGCACGGTGGAGCCGGGCACCCTGCGGATCACGCCCGTGGCTTCGGCAGGAATCGATGACGCACTGATGGTCGGCATCAAGAAGCTGATGGCGGCGGGCAATGCAGCGCAAGACGCGCTGGTCGCGCGGGTTGTTCTGGAAAGGAAGGCTCTGGTGTCGAACGATCTGAATCGCGACCCTTCCGTCTTGCTGGGCAGCAAGCACCTCGAATACGGCGTGCATTCGATGGTGGTTCTGCCATTGATCGTCGCCGACCAGGTGGCCGGCGTTGTCGGGCTGTATGCCCATGAGAGCGAGTTCTTCCATGAGGAGGAACTCAAACTGCTGACTGAACTGTCCGACGATATCGCCTTTGCGATCGACCACCTCAGCAAGGATGAGCGGCTCGCCTACCTCGCTTACTACGATGACCTCACCGGCCTGGCCAATCGCAGCCTGTTTCTCGAACGCGTGGCGCAGCACATGCGCATCGCCACAGGCAGCGGTCAACGCCTGGGTCTGAGCCTGATCGATCTGGAGCGCTTCAAGAACATCAACGACACCTTGGGCCGGCCTGCCGGCGACTCGTTGCTTCGTCAGGTGGCGGTGTGGCTGATCCACAACTTTGGCGATGCCAGCATGCTCGCCCGCGTCGGCGCGGACCAGTACGCCGTGGTGCTGCCGGACCTGACGCAGCCTGACGATGCGGCACGCATGCTGGATAAAACCATCCGGGCGTTTCTCGAACATCCATTCAACCTGGATGGCACAGACTTTCGCATTGGCGCCAAGGTTGGCATTGCTCTATTTCCCGAGGATGGAACCGACGCCGTCACCTTGTTCAAGCACGCAGAAGCCGCGCTCAGGAAGGCCAAGGTCAGTGGCGAGCGATATCTGTTCTACACGCAGAAAATGGCCGACAAGATCGCTGGCAGTCTGAAACTGGAAAACCAGCTGCGCCAGGCGCTGGAGCACGGCGAGTTCGAGTTGCACTACCAGCCCAAGGTGAGCTTGGCCAGCGGCAGGATCAGTGGTGCAGAAGCGCTGCTCCGGTGGAACGACCCACACACTGGACTCGTGCTTCCGGGGCGCTTCGTCCCCATACTGGAGGAAGCCGGCCTGATCCACGACGTTGGGCGCTGGGCTCTTCGCCAGGCTATTGCAGACCATCTGCG
>JALYJV010000253.1 GCA_030775105.1 Pseudomonadota bacterium
ATTCCAGCGCCAATCGCCTCCAGCAGCGCGGCATTCTCCTCGGCGCGCGAAACGTCCCACCCAGCGTCAAACAGCGCCATCGCCTTTGCTTTGTCCGGGATGTTCATCTTCTCCGCACCCAGGGCCAGTGCGATATCACAGGCGCCCGCGCGAAGACTCTGCACGGCCAGATGAAATGCGGAGCTGCCGGAAGCGCAGGCGTTCTCGATGTTGAAGATCGGGATACCCTCAATGCCAATCTTGCTGAACACGACCTGGCCTGGAATCGTCAGCTGTCCCTGCAGTGGTCCGTTTGTCATGCCGGCGTAGTACGCCGCTTCGAGGTCCGACCGCTCGCAACCGGCATCTGTCAGTGCAATTGTCAGTGCCTCCTCCGCTAGGTCTTCCAAAGAACGCTCGAGATGGCGTCCGAAAACCGTCATTGCCACGCCAACGACGTAGATAGTGTTCATCGGAAACTCCGGAGCGTCTTAGCGGGCCACTAACTTGAGCAGGTGCGGGTAAAAATTGGGCAGCAGACGAGACATCCAGAAAATGGTCGACGACCTGTAGCCGGTGATGATTCTCTTCTGGCCACGACGGACGCCTTTGAGAATGTCGGCCGCGCAATCCTCGGGCGGCGTCATCAGCATTTTCTTCGCCATGCCCACAAAGCGCTCTTCCACCGGACCGGCCGCAGCACAGCGCCGACCGACTTTCTCGATCGCGGTCTTGATCCCGCCCGGATGGACGCAGACCGCGCGCACGCCGCTACCTTCCAGTTCGCTCCACAGACATTCGGTCAGCGCACGAACACCGAACTTCGAGATGTTGTAGGCGCCCTGCGCTGGGAACGACACCATGCCGAACACGCTGGAGATGTTGACGATGCAGCCTTCCTTGCGTGCGAGCATGTCCGGGAGGAATGCCTTGGTGCCGTAAATGACACCCCAGAGATTGATGTTGAGCTGCCATTCGATCTCCTCGATGGTCATGTTGGCTATCGTCCCGACCATGGTGGCGCCGGCATTGTTGAAGACGAAATGCGCCGCACCGAAATTGCGCTTCACTTCGTCAGCGTGTGCGAAGACGGCAGCGCGCGACGACGCATCAAGCGTATAGGCGCGCGCCTCGCAGCCTTTGGGCAGCAGGCGCAGCGTCTCATCCAGAGAATTCCTGTCGATATCCGAAAGCGCCAGCCGTGCGCCTTGCTCGGCAAGCTGCTGCGCCAATGCGCGGCCAATGCCCGAGCCAGCGCCTGTGACTACCGCTACTTTTCCTTTGAACACGCAGATCTCTCCTGATTTTGATTTCGTCCCACCGCAAACCGAATAGCCAATCCGGCCGAAACATCAGCGCTGACGCTTCAGTCTGTGGAATCTAGGGGCACAGCCTTGAACATGGTTTTCATACGTTGACGATGCTGTGGCGATCCACGAACTCACCCACGCATTCCAGTGCCTGGTTTGCTTCCGGGAGCCAGTGCACTGCCTGCCATACATGCGGCATCCGCGGCCAAATCTGCAGTTCAACGTGGGTGCCGGCACTGCTCGCCAATGCCGCCGCCTTTTCCGACTGGTGCCGCAAGAGTTCGGTGCTTCCGACCTGGAACAGCAGCGGCGGTAATCCCCGAAGGCTTCCCGCGCAAGGCGAAATGGACGGGTCGTTCGGACCGACCGCGGCCACCACGACGCGCTGCATAAGATCCAGCACACCCGCGCCGATCATCGGATCGCTGTCGGTTGAACGCGCATCGAGCGGACGCATGGAGTCAAAACACGAGCCCGGCGAGAACATCACGCCACAGGCTGGTGACGGTAAGCCTGCGTCGCGTATCCGCTGCAAGGTAGCCAGCGTCAGCAAGCCGCCTGCGGAATCACCGATCACGATGATGTGTCTTGGATCGTGGCCCTGATCCAGCAGCCACCGATAAACCGCGAAGCAGTCCTCGTGCGCCGCGGGCAGTGGGTGCTCCGGTGCCAGCCGGTAGTCCGGCATCACCGCCGTGGCATCCAGCGCCTGGCATAGCCGTGCAGCGAGGCGGGCGTGCAGGCGAGGCGTACGAAACATGAATCCGCCGCCGTGCAGATAGAGCAGCACACGCTTCGATGGGGTGTCGCCGACCGTGATCCGATCGGTGGGAACACCGTTGGCAATATGGGATTCGCTCGTGAAGTTCGCACGGCCGCCACCCAGCCAGCGGTCCAGCTTGACCAGCAGCGCCTGTGCCCGATCGAGTTCAACTCTTTTGGACAAGCTGGCCTTGACGATGAAGCGATAAATCCAGAGCAGGACCCGCGCCTGCAAACTCAAGCGCCGTGACGCAAACAGGGGCACCGGCTCGTTTATGGTCGTCAAGGTGTTCATGACCGACTCCCTTGGACGGGCTCGATGGATGTACGCTCCAGCTCCTCAAACGCTTCGCGCACGAGCGAGGCAAGCCGTTCGACGTCGGGCACCACCGAGAGCAGCGAGGTCAAAGACACGAAGGTTTCTCCGGCGTAGGTCCAGATACCGGCCATGAGCCGCGTCCCCAGGGATGGCCCGATCAGGGGCACGAAGTAGTCGAGGCGGCTGCCGTTGAGGTACAGGGGCTTGGGCACGCCATAGGGGTTGCTGATCAGCAAGTTGGCCGAGGTCGGCAGTCGCTCACCGATACGCAGCAGGTCCGGCGCAGCGGCGACACCCATGTTGATCATGGCGTAGAGCTTGGCGCCGGCAGCGCTCATCGCGCCGATATCCGCCTTGGCGGTACTCATCGATTCACTGATGGCAGTGAGTCGCTTACGTGGACTAGTGCCCGGCTGACCCAAGGTCACCAGCGCGCCGGATATCTGATTGCCAGCTCCCGGCACCTTGAGCGCGATGGGCACCATCGCGACGAGGGGCTTTTTGGTCCCGATGCCCAGCTCGTCCAGATAGGCAACGTAGGCGCCATCGATGGCAGCAGTCATGACGTCGTTAAAAGAACATGCGGTCGCTTTGGCCATTGCCTTGACGCGCGCCACCGGGAATCGCACCAAGCCGTACGTGCGCTCGCTTGAACCATTGCGCTCCGGCCTGCTTTCGGGCGCTGCCATCGGCAAGGCGATACGACCGCCGCCGCTGATCACCTGTCGGGCCTGGCGTGAGAATACCTTGCCCATATCGACGGCCGCGCCGGCGACGTCGCGCGTGAGTGCTGTTGCCCGACGCAGAGCGTGGAGTCGCGCCTTGTCGCCCTTTGTCGGAGCCATTTGCTCCAGCCAGGTCGATACGCCCTGCCAGGGTGCTCGTATGGTTTTGCTCTCGGCAGATTCCGACATCGTTTCACTCATCAGGCGAAACATCGACATGCCGTCCCACTGCGAATGATGCACCGTGAGCATGAAGGCGAAACGCCCGCCTTCCAGGCCTTCAATCCAGTGACAGCGCCATAGTGGCAAAGACCATGACAGCGGCTGACGAATCGCCTCAGCGGCGGCGGCCAGCAGTTGCTGGTCCGTCCCCGGAGATGGCAGGCGAAGCTCGACGAGATGCTGGTCGAGATTGACGTCGACCTCTTTCCAGTACGGCAGTCCGCCGACCCGGAGCTTCGGTCGAAGATTGAATGGTGCGCCGACCGCACGTTTCTTCATCGTCGCGAGGAGCCGGCGGGCGTAGTCGGCCTTGGCCCCTGCCGGCGGAGTGAAGATCTGCAGAAACCCTCCGTGCACAGGAATCGATTTTGATTCCAGCGGAAACCAGGACATATCAAGCAACGTCATGTTCACTTTCATCTTTGGTTTCCTGTCGGAGCGCGGCAAAGCGCCCTCACTCGGAGAAGGGACCGAGCTGCTTGCGGTACAGCCAGCCCACGGTCTTGTAGAACCTGTTGGGCGCAATGCGTTTTGCGGCCCAGGCCAGTCGGTACAGCGGCTGCGGAATCGAGTAGAGATGGCCTTTCTCCATCGCCTTGATGGCGTAGGCCGCGACGGTCTCGGAGGTGTGCGCGCCCTGGTCCATGTCCTTTTGCAGAAAGCGACCCATGGAACTGTTCGCCGACGCGTCGCGCCCGTCCCGTGTCGCCTTGTCGAGCAAACTGGATTTGAAGGCCGACGGACAGAGGACGGTCACGCCGATACCGGCGCCGCAGAGTTCCGTGGACAGGGTTTCCGACAGTGCGACCACGCCGGACTTGCTGACGTTGTAGTTGGCCATTTCGGGCATCGCCAGGAGGCCCGCGGCCGAAGCAACATTGAGGATGTAGCCGGATTGCTGCTTCAGCATGTCCGGCGCATACGTACGGCAGCCGTTGATCACGCCGTCGAGGTTGGTGGCGAGCACGCTCTCCCAGGCTTCATCCGACATGTCGACCATCTTGTTGGCGTCGGCAACGCCGGCGTTGTTGACCAGAATGTCGATACCGCCCCAGGTCTCTTGCAGCTTCCGGCGAACCACTTCCCACTGCGCTTTCTCGCGCACCTCGAGCTGCTGTCCCAGGCCTTGGCCGCCACGCCGGGTAACTTCATCGGCCGTGCGTTTGACCGCATCGGGCTTGCGCCCCGTAACAGCGACACTCCATCCGCGCTCGGCCAGGGCATAAGCTAGCGCCTCGCCAAAACCGGTGGTCGCGCCGGTGATGAGAATGCGCTTCTTCGGGAAGCGGGTTTCAAGTTTGCTCATGAGATTTCAGCCCAGGTGACGGTGGGATTTCAGATCTTGCGTTGCACGTCGTGCCAGTACTTCTCACGCAGGTCCTTCTTCAGCACCTTGCCCACCGGGCTGCGCGGCAGCGTGGCGATGAAATCGACCGTCTTGGGCGCCATCACGCTGCCCAGCTTGGCCTTGCACAGCGCGATGATTTCCTCCGCGGTCACGGTCTGGCCGACATTGAGTTCGACCACGGCCTTCACCGCCTCGCCCCACTTCTCGTCAGGCACACCGATCACGGCGCAGTCCTGCACGGCCGGGTGGCTCCAGATCACCTGCTCGACTTCGCTGGGATAGACGTTGAAGCCGCCGCTGATGATCATGTCCTTCTTGCGGTCGGTGATATGCAGGTAGCCGTCAGCGTCGATGTGGCCGACGTCGCCGGTGTGCAGCCAGCCGTCGACGATCGTCTCGGCGGTCTTCTCCGGCTGCTTGTAATAGCCCTTCATCACCAGGTCACCGCGCACGCAGATCTCACCGGTCTGACCTCGCGGCAGGATCTCGTTGGCGTCGTTCATCATCTCGACGCGATTCAGCGGATTGGGACGACCGACTGAAGACAGACGCTCGTCACCGGCAATCTTGCCGTCGATCATGTGCTCGTCCGGACGCAGGTTTGAGATGCTCGCAGGGGCCTCGGTCTGGCCGTAACCGCCGGCCATGATCGGACCCCACAGTTCGATCGCCCTCTTCAGCTTCTCGACCGACATCGGCGCGGCGCCGTACATCAGGTATTTGACCGAGGAAAAGTCGACCTTCTCGATGCCGGGGAGATCCAGCAGCTTGTAGATCACCGTCGGCGGCAGGAAGAATTCCGTCACCCGGTGCTGGCCGATGGCGCCGAGCATCAGTCCCGGATCCGGCTTGGTGACCACCACCACGGTGCCGCCCTGCGCGGTGCAGGGCACCGCCAGCAAGCCGGCGGTATGCGTCATCGGCGCCGCAGCCATGTTCACCGGCTTCTCACCATCGCGATAGGCGCAGGCCAGCATGTAATGGGCGAAGAAGGTTTGCAGGCTGCGGTGCGTGTTCATCACGCCCTTGGGCTTGCCGGTGGTGCCGCCGGTGGGCGACAGCATGACGACGTCGCCCATGTCGACGACGACGTCCGGCTTCGTGGCGGGCTGCCCGGCCATCCATACGTCTAGCGAGGGCGCATCGGTGCCCTCGGCGTCGATGCAGATCCAGTGCCGGATCTTCGGCAGCCGCAGCCGCAGCTGCGCGATGATGTCGGCGAAGTAGTCTTGGTAAAACATTACCTCGCAGTCGAAGGCGTCGAGGATGTAGTGGTTCTCTTCCGCCGAGTTGCGCGAATTGACCGGCAGCCAGGTCATGTTGGCGCGCCAAAGGCCCAGTGTGCAGGCCCAGGCGGTGACGTCGTTGGCCGACCAGACCGCGCCCTTGGTTTCCTTCGGGAGCCCCAGCGCCAGCAGCTTGTTGGCGATGCGACAGGAGAGCTCGCCGACCTCGCTGAAGGTGTACGAGCGATCGCCCTGGATATACGCGACGCCCGCCGGATTGATGCTCCAGCCGCGGTCGTAGAAATCAATGATGGCCATGGAACTCTCCTGTGCTCGCGATCAGAGCTGCGTCACGCTGGCGCGTGCCAGGCCACGCTGTTCGAGGAAGCCGAGCATGTAACGGTGGCCAAAGGCCTTGCAGGCGGAGGCGAAGCCGAACTTGGCGGAATCCCCATCGAGCAACTTGATCACCGCCGCAGCCTGCAGAGCGCCGGTGGCTATGTAGGGCGTCACGCCGTGAACGGTGGCACGCACGGCGGCGAGTTGCCCGCGACCGATTGCAAAGTCAACGGTGCGATTGATCGTCGTGCGCTCGCGCGGCGGCATGCTCGGCGTTGTCGAATCGGCCATGTTCTTGAGGATCGCTTCCTGCTGGTCGAGCGGCAGATGCTTGTACTCGGCGTCCCACTTCTGCGCGAGCCCGTGCACCGTCCTCATCATCGGTTCTGCGTCGTAGAAACCGACGCTGGACAGACAGCTGCGCACCCGTGAATCACCCTGGTAGAACACCGGTAGCGAGGTGCCGCTCCAGGGCAGTGAAAATACTGGCTGCACGAAATCCGGCGAGACCACGTTGAACGACGCATTGACGGCGTGCGGAACCAGATTCTTCTCCCACAGGAAGCAGGCCGGTGCGCGGAGCAGCTCGAAGATGGAAGCGGCGGAGCCCACCGATACGCCGGCTGCTTCACGCGGAGTACGCGCCAGCGTCGCCGTTTCCAGCGCGTCGATGCCGTGCGTTTCCAGCGCGAGCTCGGCGGCGATCTCGGCGTAGGTGTACATGTAGGAGGTGGACGGCGAAACCAGCAACCCGGCCTGGCGATACTGCTCGCCGAATTGATCGCGGACGTTCCGGATGAAGCTCTGTTCGCCGGTGGTATCCAGGTAGTGGCAATCGGCCTTGAGAGCGGCTTCGACGCCCAGGAGACCAAAGTTCACAAACGGACCCACGGTGTTGCAAACCACCTTAGCGCCCTTGAATGCCTTGACCAGCGATTCGAGGTTGTGCTCGGCCTCAAGAATCTCGTAGGTTGCCGACTCGAGCCGCACGACGCGCTGCGCCATCATTTCCTGCGTTCGCTTGGCGTTACGGGAGACAGCAGTGAACGGAAT
>JALYJV010000254.1 GCA_030775105.1 Pseudomonadota bacterium
ACTGCCATGTCCGGACCGACCGTTTCAATCTGGCTGACCATCGCCGTGCTGACCGGATCCTTGAAACGGTCCGGGCTCAGGTGCACATGCTGAACGATATCGGACTCGTCGATGATGCCGACGACGCGATCGGCATCCATCACCGGCAGTTGCGAGACATCGAACAACTTCATGCGCCGGTAAGCGTGCAGCAGCGAATCCGTTGGTGCCAGCGTCACCGCCGAACCTTCGGCGTAGCGGCGCACGATCAGGTCCATCAGCGTGCCCTTGCGTGGCCGCTCCAGCATGCCCTGATCGTGCATCCAGAAATCGTTGTACATCTTCGACAGATACTTGTTGCCGCTGTCGCAGACAAAAGTGACGACGCGCTTCGCCGTCGTCTGCTCGCGGCAGTAGCGCAGTGCAGCCGCAACCAGGGTACCGGTGCTCGATCCGCCGAGGATGCCTTCGCGTGCCAGCACGGCGCGCGCGGTTTCGAAGCTCTCGCGATCAGAGATTGCGTAGCTGTGACGGACGCGAGCGAGATCGCAGTTCGGCGGGACGAAGTCTTCGCCGATGCCCTCGATCAGCCAGCTGCCTGCGGGCTTCTGGATGCTGCCGGTGCGCACGACGTCATCGAGGATGGAGCCTACCGGATCGGCAAGCACCATCTCGACCTGTGGTGCCACGCGCGCGAAGTAACGCGACAGCCCGGTCAGCGTACCGCCACTGCCCACACCGCAAACCACTGCGTCGAGCTGCTGCGCGCACTGCGTCCATATTTCCGGGCCCGTCGTCGTTTCGTGCGCGAGCGGATTGGCCGGATTGGAGAACTGGTTGACGTAGAAGCTGCCGGGAATCTCGCCCGAAAGTCGCTCGGCGATGTCCTGGTAGTAGTCCGGGTGTCCCTTGCCGACATCGCTGCGGGTGATGCGGCAGTCAGCGCCCAGTGCCTTGAGATGGAGGATTTTCTCCTGCGCCATCTTGTCCGGGATCACCAGGATCAGCTTGTAGCCTTTCTGCGCGGCAACCAGCGCGAGGCCGAGGCCGGTGTTGCCTGCTGTGGCTTCGATCAGCGTGCCGCCGGGCTTCAGTTTGCCGTCGCGTTCAGCGGCTTCGATCATCGACAGGCCGATGCGGTCCTTGATGCTGCCGGTCGGGTTCTGGTTCTCGAGTTTGACGAACAGGCGACAGGGGCCGGTGTCGAAGCGCGTCAGTTCGACCAGCGGCGTGTTGCCGATGGTGTCGAGAATGCTGCCGCTGGTGCTCATGCCATCGTTCTCCTGAGCCGCTATCCTTGTCGCTCGATACTACTCGCCCCCCGTCAAATCACCATGAGTGCAAACCCATCCAATCTGATCTGGATCGATCTCGAAATGACCGGTCTGATTCCCGAGCGACATCGGATCATCGAGATCGCCACCGTGGTTACCGACGGTCATCTGAATGTACTGGCCGAAGGTCCGGTGATTGCAGTGCATCAACCGGATGAGGAACTGGCAGCGATGGATGAATGGAACACGCGTCAGCACGGCGGTTCCGGCCTGAGCCAGCGCGTCCGCAGCAGCACGATCGACGAGGCCGAGGCCCAGCGCCAGACCCTGGAGTTTCTTGCGCAGTGGGTGCCGGCCGGAAAGTCGCCGATGTGCGGCAACTCGATCTGCCAGGATCGCCGGTTTCTCGCGCGCTGGATGCCGCAGCTGGAGCGGCATTTCCACTACCGCAATCTCGATGTCAGCACGCTCAAGGAACTCTGCGCGCGCTGGGCACCGACACTGGCCGGCGGCTTCAGCAAGACCTCGTCGCATCTGGCGCTGGATGACGTGCGCGATTCGATTGCGGAACTGGCGTACTACCGCAGCACGTTCATCCGGATTCCGGCGTAATTACTTGGACGGCAGGCCAACGATGACTTTCGCACCGCCGAGTGACGATCGATCAAGCAGGAGGCGGCCGCCGTAGGCCTGGACGATTTCCGCGACCGCCGCGAGGCCGAGGCCTTGGCCGGGCAGGCGGGTGTCGGCGCGAACGCCGCGTGCCAGCAGTTTCTCCGCATCCGGCGGGAAGCCGCTGCCGTTGTCTTCAATCACGAGCAGGCATTGGTGCTGGCCGCTCATTGCACTGACGCGGATCTGGCCGTTGCCATACTTCGCGGCGTTCTCGATCAGGTTGCCGAGCAGATCGTAGAGGTCACCCTGATCGGCGCGCACGCGCAAGTCATCGGCAATCAGGTTCTCGGCGTTGATGTTCTTGTCCCGGTACACCTTGGAAATGGCTGACAGCAGCTTGTCGGCAAGCGAACGCAGGGCAATCGGCTCGGTCAGCGTGCGTGTGCCGGCTGCAGCCGCGCGGCGCAGCTGGTGGTCGACGATATGCAGCATGCGATCGACCTGCTCGCTGAGTTGCTGGCGGTGAGGTGCTGCGAGGCTGGTCTCATCGGTGAAGCCACGCAGCACGGCCAGTGGTGTTTTCAGGGTATGGGCGAGGTCGCCGAGCGCGTTGCGGTAGCGCGTCTGCTGATTGCGCTCGCTGAGGATCATCGCGTTGAGATCGGAGGCCAGCGGCCGCAGCTCTTCCGGATAGCGGCCGGCAATCGCCGTCTGTTTACCGGCTTCGATCTGCTGCAGCTCCTTGCCCAGGCGTCGCAACGGTGACAGGCCCCAGCGCAACAGGAACAGCAAGGCCAGGCTCAGGCCGATCAACGTCGCGCCCAGCCACGCCCACAGCGTGCGCCGGAAGACCGTGAGCTGCCGGTCGTAGGCGGTCGCATCCTCGAGCACGATGACGGTGTAACGGCGCGGATCGTCGGCAGAATCGATCCAGCGCAGGCCGAAGCTCAGCGAGAATGCGTCCGGATTGCTCAGGTGGTCGAGTTTCCAATCGCCGACTTCAGGTGCGCTCGGTGGCTTCACGCGCGAAAAGTCCGCCGAACTCCAGACCACACGACCGTCTTCGCTGATCAGGGCGGCGTCGAGCCCGGACATGGGCTGGCGCAGTCGCGGATCAGGGATGGCGTCGACCGCGATCGTAAGCTCGCCGTAGGCGTCGGATGATGCGGCGCCGAGCAAGGAGTACACCAGCGTCTGCAGCTTGTCCTGTTGCGATTGCAGCGTCGCCGCCTTGAACGCGCGATCGAGCACCAGTCCCGCCAGGCTGCCGAACAGCGCCAGCAGCAGCGCAGCCGCGACCAGCAGGCGTGCGCGCAGGGAGTTCATCGGTTGCCGCTAGTGCGCCGCTGGTGCTTGGTGGGCCGCCGCATCAATGACGGGGCAGGTCCCAGCGATAACCGGCACCACGCAGCGTGGTGATCGGGTTGTACTGGTTTGCCGGATCGAGCTTGGAGCGCAGGCGTCGGATGAAGACCTCGATCACGTTGCTGTCGCGCTCTTCACTTTCGGTGTACAGGTGCTCGGTCAGTTCGGTCTTCGACACGACCTTGCCGGCATGCGTGATCAGGTAGTCGAGCACGCGGAACTCGTAGCTGGTCAGTTCCACCGGCTTGCCATCCACGGTCACGGTCTTGGCGCTGGTATCGACCACGTACGGGCCTGAAGCCAGCTGCGCCGTGGCCCAGCCGCCGGAGCGGCGCAGCAGCGCGCGCACACGGGCAATCAGCTCTTCGCGATGGAACGGTTTGACCAGATAGTCATCGGCACCGGCGTCGAGGCCTTCGACCTTGGATTCCCAGCCATCGCGTGCGGTCAGGATCAGGATCGGAAACTTGCGGCCGCTGGCGCGTGCGCGGCGCACGATCTCGATGCCCGGCGTGCCCGGCAGGCCCAGATCGATGACCGCGACGTCGGCCGGATACTCCTCCGCCATGTATGCGCCCTGCGTGCCGTCCGCCGCAGCGTCCACGGCGAAGCCGTCTTCCGACAGATAGCGGGCGACCTGCTCGCGCAGGTTCGGGTCATCTTCGATTACGAGTGCGCGCATGGTTGTCTTATTCCTGGGGGCTGACGCTATAGATACGGACTTCGCCGTCCTTGAGGACCTTGACGCGATATCCGTTCGAATCCTGTTGTACGGCAAGCACGCGCCCACCGTACAGGCTTTGTACCTGCCGCGCGGCGTCGGCCGGGCTCAGCGCAGGATGCCCGCGCCTTCCACCGGCGAGGGGATCATCAGCTTGCGTGGTGGCGGGCAGCGGATCGGTCAGGCGTTCCGACAGGTTGAGCCTTCCCTGGGCTTCGGCGTGAACCGATGACAAAACGCAGCAGGCGAGCAGACTGATCTTGAGCAGGCGGGTGTGCATCAATGTCCGGGGGTCCGCGAACCGTCCCGGTCCGCCGCTGACGAACCATCCTGGTCCGACGATGGCTTGCATGCGCTGCACGGCTGGCCACGAGCGAACTCGCAGCTTGCAAGCGCTGCGATCCCGCGATGGTTGAGGCCGTCTACGCTCATGGTCTTCTGCTGTCCTGGCCGGCGGTTCAGTGCGTGAAATATACACGTTGAGTCTAGGCGCCGAGACTAGGCTAACAAGCTGAATTCGTACTGAACTTCTGCACCGGCAATGCTGCGTTGCGGCGCAGTTTCAAGGCTTGATCTGGCTGCTGACGGTTGCGCCGTCATTGAGATGCTGAAGGCCGGCGATCACCAGCGCATCACCGACCGCCAGGCCACTGAGAACTTCTACCGAACCCGGGCTGCGTTGACCGATGCGCAGTTCGCGCAGCTGTGCCTTGCCGCCAACAACGACATAGGCGAACTGCTTGTCGCCGCGCGGAAAGATCGCCTGCTCGGGAATGACGATGGCATCGACGCGCTGATCGACCGCAAGACGCACGCGTGCGAACTGACCCGAGCGGAGCTTGCCGTCGGGATTCGGCAGACGCGCACGCAGACCGATCGACCGGGTGACCGCCGAGACCTTGGGGTCGATTGCGTACAGCTCGGCGTTGAAGGTCTGGCCCGGATAGCTGTCGACGCTGAGACTCAGGGCTTGGCCGACGGCGAGTGCCGGCAGTGCGGATTCGTCGAGACGGAAATCCAGCTTGAGCGTGCTCAGGTCTTCGAGATTGACCAGATCCTGCCCGGCGCTGACGTAGTCGCCGGGGCTTACCAGTCGCAGACCGGCAACGCCGGAGAACGGCGCGAGTATCCGGCACTGATCCAGTCGTGCCTGCGCCAGTGCCACTGCGGCAGCTGCGGCGTCGAAAGTGGCGTTGGCCTGATCGCGGTCGGCTTGCGCAATCAGCTTGCGCGACAGCAGCTCCTGCGCGCGATCGTTGTTGCGGCGCGCCAGTTCGTGATTGGCACGGGCCTGATCCAGTTGCGCGCGATAGATGCTGTCATCAAGCGCGATCAACAGCTGTCCGGCTTTGACCGGTTGACCTTCCTTGAAGCCGATTTCGACGATGCGACCGCCGATCTCTGGGCGTAGAACGACAGATTCATCCGAGAGCAGGCTGCCGACGGCGCTCAGCTCGCGAGTCAGCGATTGCGCGGCAACAGGGAGAACCTCAACGCCGATCGCCTGCGGCGCAGGCTTGCCACCGGCGTTGGTGGAGGCGGGAGCGTTCGCAGGGGTGTTATCTGAGCTGCCGCAGGCCGCAATAAGCAGCGCGCAGCAGGTCAGCGCGAGTCGGGGGATCCACTTCAGCATGTCGGCAGGGGTTCGGTTCAAATGTTTCAGGCATGAATTTATACCTCACGTAGGCCTGAAACATGTGAATCTGCCGAAATGGGTCCGCAGATTGTTGGCGCAAGCAGAGCGTGAGTGCTTGCCCGTTCTCGCCCTTGCGGTAATCAGCTTTCCAGCTTGCGCAGCTCGCGACGCAGTTCGAATTCTTCGCTGGTTACGCAGGCTTCCATGTTGCGTAGCCGCTCTTCAAGGCGCGTGAAGCGCGTCTTGACGTCTTCGGCCGAGCGCGGTGCGCTGCTGTAGGTGCGCCCGCTGTATGAACGGCTTGATGCGCCGCCCGATGGACCGCTGTAGTGCGGACGATCGGAGCGGATGACCGGTTCGGCATCGACATCGTCCATCAGGTACCACAGCACCAGATAGATCACGCCGACCGGGAAGAAGCCGCTGATGATGAACGCTGCGGCAAACACGATGCGGACGACCTTGACGTTCCAGTCGAAGAACTCGGCAAGGCCGACGCAGACGCCAGACAACCAGCCCTGGCGCGGATGGCGACGCAGGCGTTGGAGGAAACTGCCTTCACGGACTCGGTCACGAATGCTCACGGTATTTCTTCCTCCAGCCCGGCGACTCGGTATCGAGTATCTGCTCAAGCGCGTCAATGCGGTGTTCCATGCGTTCGGCAAGCGCTTCCAACGCGACGCTGTTGGTCGTGGTCTTGCCCGCCTGTTCTGCGTTGAACCGGCGCTTGCGGTCGGCGAAGAACATCGCCATGCCAGGCAGGATCACGAACAGACAGAGGATGGCGACCAGCGGAATCAGCTCTTCCACGCAGGGCTCCCGGAACGGCTAACGGTTGAATAGCGAATGACTTACGACTTGGCCGGCGTGTCGCTGTTCGCGGCGCCGTCCTTGCCCATCTTGGTCCGCAATTTTGCCAGTTCGGCTTCGATCGTGTCGCTGCTTTCGAGCTGGGCAAATTCGTCGGCGATCGTGCGGGTGCCGAGGTCGTAGGCTTCCAGCTCGGCTTCCATGCGGTCGATCTTGCCTTCGTACTGCTCCATCCGCAGCATCGCGTCGGTCATTTTCCGATCATTGATCGTGGTCTTGACCTTGAGGCGCGACTCGACCGACTGCTGACGCAGGACGATCGTCTTCTGGCGCTGACGTGCATCGGCGAGCTTGGCCTTGAGCTTGCCGGTGTCATCGTCGAGCTTGACGATCTCGTCGTTGACGTGGGTGATTTCCTTTTCCACCGAGGCCAGGTGGTCGGTCAGGCGCTGGCGCGCGCCCAAGGCGCCGCGGGCGAGGTCTTCGCGATCCTTGCTCATCGCCAGCTCGGCCTTGCGACCCCAGTCGGCGATGTCGGTTTCCAGCTGCGCGATCGTGCGCTGCAGCTCTTTCTTGCGGGCCAGCGAGCGCACCGCAGTCGAGCGGACCTCAACCAGGGTGTCTTCCATCTCCTGGATGATGAGGCGGACCATCTTTTCCGGATCTTCCGCCTTGTCGAGCATGGCGTGGATGTTGGAATTGATGACGTCGCTGAGTCGGGTAAAGATGCCCATGGCTGTAAATCCTCGTGTCTTGCGTAACTTTAACGGGTGTCGCGCTGCGCTTCTTAGAGCGTCTGGCCGTTGACCGGTGCGTCGCTCGCTTCAGCGGTGACGTTGGCATCCGGCGTCGGCAGCAGCGGCTTGAGCGCCTGCTCGATCGTCTCGCCGAGTTCGGCGCGGATCTGCACCAGGGCGGCATTGCCCTGCGCAGCGATGACATGGCCGACGCCGGTGACCACGCGCTGGGTCAGGCTGTCTTGCGCATGTGCTGCGCCCTGGAAGCCCAGCAGGGCGGTCAGGATGGCGGCGGTGCTCAGGGTCTTGCGGGTCAGCTGGTTCATGTCGAGGCTCCGTGCTGCTGATGTTGGGTGTGCCGTCTATATCGCCAAGGTCGTGCCAAGCCATGCCAAATCACTTAACTGTTTGAATAATAAAGATAATATTGATAACGCTGGGCTGCGAATCCATGCTTTGCCCAGGTCAAAATCGCATGAAGTGGTGATTCTGACCAAGTAGTAGCAAAATCCTCCAATGAACGCCCCAGATTCCGCCGATACCATCCTCGGCCAAGCCGATAACTTCCTCGCCGCGCTCGAACGCGTTTCACGCGTCGCGCCACTGGGCAAGCCCGTGCTGATCATCGGCGAGCGTGGTTCGGGCAAGGAACTGATTGCAGCGCGTCTGCACTATCTGTCTGAGCGCTGGGCCAAGCCTTTCGTCAAATTCAACTGCGCGGCACTCAATGAAGAGCTGTTGGAATCCGAGCTGTTCGGTCATGTCGCCGGCGCCTATACCGGCGCCGCTCGTGCGCGTATCGGCCGCTTTGAACTTGCCAGCGGCGGCACGATGTTCATCGACGAGCTTGCTTCGATGTCGACGCGCCTGCAGGAGAAACTGCTGCGCGTTGTCGAATACGGTGAGTTCGAGCGAGTCGGTTCGAGCGAAACCCTGAAGGTCGATGTGCGGTTTGTCGGTGCTGCCAACGTCGATCTGCCGGCGCAGGCGCGCGCCGGCAAGTTCCGCGAGGACTTGCTTGATCGCCTGTCGTTCGACGTGATTACAGTACCGCCGCTGCGCGAACGCCAGGACGACATCCTCCTGCTCGCGCAGAAGTTCGCCGAAGGCATGGCAGGTGAGCTCGATCGCGAATACTTCGCCGGCTTCTCACCAGCCGCGGAGCGCACGCTGTTGAGCTACAGCTGGCCGGGCAACGTGCGTGAGCTGCGCAACGTCGTCGAGCGTGCGGTCTATCGATTGGACCATGCGCGCCAGGTCATCGAACGGATCGATTTCGACCCGTTCGCCTCGCCGTATCGCCCGCAGGTCAGTGCCGATACTGCACCGCAGTCAGCGGTCAGCGCGCCCGCTTCGGCGCAAGCTGCGGTGATGCCGAGCGTCACCGCGCCTGCTGAGAAATTTGCGGAGCCGGGCCTGCCGCTGAATCTGGAAAACACAGTCGCCGAGTTCGAGATCAATCTACTCAACCGCGCGCTTGGCGAAGCGCGCTTCAACCAGAAGCGCGCCGCCGAGCTGCTCGAACTCAGCTATCACCAGTTCCGCGGACTGCTGCGCAAGTACAAGCTGTTGCCGAACGCGACTGCAGAATAGCAACCGTAGCCCGGGTGAAACCCGGGTTCGCGCTCTGCGCGAACTGACCTCGGACTATGTCCGGGCTACGACTGGAATAGGCAATCCATTCGGGTCGCGTGCCGCGCGGCCCGTCAATTGATTGGGCGAGCCCCCGGCGTGGCAGTGGCGGCCTCTCGATACACCTTGCGCTGCGCACAAGGCACTCGAGGCGAACGGAATGCAGTAATGCCTGGGCAGGGGCTATTTAAACGCTTTCTTCGTTCGCCTCTGCCTGTGCTTCGAGTTCGGCTGCGTGGCGCTCGGGCGAACCCGTGCGCCGGCACAGCAGACCGTAGAACGCCGGCACGACGTACAGCGTCAGCACCGTCGAGAACGCGACACCGGAGAAGATCACGACACCCAGGATCTGCCGCGCTTCGGAGCCGGCCCCGCCGGTCAGCATCAGGGGCAGGGCGCCGGCCATCGTCGCGACCGAGGTCATCAGGATCGGCCGCAGGCGGATGCGCCCGGCATCGACCAGCGCGCTGTCGAAATCCTTGCCGGCATCGCGCAACTGGTTGGCGAACTCGACGATCAGGATGCCGTTCTTCGCCGCGAGGCCGATCAGCATGACGATGCCGATCTGCGAATAGATGTTCAGCGTCATGCCCAGCGACCACAGCGCGGCAAGGGCGCCGAAGATCGCCAGCGGCACAGTCGTCATGATCACCAGCGGATGGACGAAGCTTTCGAACTGTGCCGACAGCGCGAGAAAGACAATCAACAGCGCCATCGCGAATGTCAGCAGCACCGCCGAGCTGGCGTCGCGGAACTCGCGGGAGTCGCCGCGATAGCCGACCTGCACGGTTTCCGGCAGCTCCTCGCGAATGACGTCCTCGAGATAGGCGAGCGCTTCGCCCAGGGTGTATCCGGGGGCAAGGCCAGCGCTGAGCGTGATCGAGCGCACCCGGTCCAGCCGGTTGTAGCTGGCCGCGGCTGCACTTTCGCGCAGCGTGACCAGATTCGACAGCGGAATCAGCGCGCCGTCGGTCTGGCTGCGCACCTGGATGCTGGAGAGCTGATCCGGCGAGCTGCGCTCGCTTTCCGGCGACTGGATGATGACGTCGTACTCCTCGCCTTCGCGTTCGAAGCGGGTGACACGGCGCCCGCCCATGAAGGACTCCAGCGCCACGGCGACGCTGGCGACCGGCACGCCGAGATCGCCGGCGCGCTTGAGGTCGACTTCGAGTTCGATCTGCGGCTTGGTTTCCTTGTAGTCGGAATCGAGACGCAGCAGACGAGGGTTTTCCTGCGCGCGCGCCAGCACCCGGTCGCGCCATTGGGCCAGCGTGGCGTAGTCGCCGCCGCCGATCGCGATCTGCACCGGCTGGCCGCTGCCGGCGTTGAAGCCGCTGCGCTGGAGAATCGCCAGGCTGATGCCGGGCAGATCCTTGAGGCTGGCATCGAAGGCCGCGGCAATCTCTTCCGAGTCGCGCTGACGGTCCTTCCAGTCTTCCAGGCTGACAATGAACCGCGCCGTGCTGACTTCCTCGCCGGCGCCAAAGTCCGGGATGCGCGCCAGCACGCGCCGGATCTCGCCGCGGCCGACGACCTGCATCAGCTCCGCCTCAACCTGATCGACATAGTCGCGCGTATAGGCCAGCGTTGCGCCCTCGGGCGCATTGATGCGGATGAAGAATCCGCCGCGGTCCTCGACCGGCGTGAACTCCTGCGGGATCAGCTGCATCAATGCCGCGGTGCCGGCCGCCAGGACGACCAGCGTTGCGACCGGCGCCCAGACGAAACGCAGCATCCGGCGCAGGGACGCTTCATAGCTCGCGGCAAGCCGGCTGAAGACCCGATCGGCGAGGCTGGGTTGATCCGCGCTGGACTCGTGGCGGCGGAGCAATATGGACGACAGCACCGGCGACAGGGTCAACGCAACGACCATCGAGCAGACCACGGCACTCGCCAGAGCCAGCGCGAACTCGCGAAACAGGCGACCGACATTGCCTTCCAGAAAGCCCACCGGCACAAACACCGCGCACAGCACGACCGTCGTCGCCACGACCGCAAAACCGACTTCGCGCGTACCGCGAAACGCGGCGAGCAGGGGCGGCTCGCCGAGTTCCAGGCGCCGGTGAATGTTCTCGACGACGACGATGGCGTCATCGACGACCAGGCCGATCGCCAGCACCAGCGCGAGCAGGGTCAGGATGTTGATCGAGAAATCGAACAGGTACAGGAACAGGAAACTCGCGAGCAGGGAGATCGGCACCGTCACCGCGGGTATCAGTGTCGCCCGGATGTTGCCGAGGAACAGGTACAGCACGCCGATCACCGCCAGCGCCGAGATCACGAGCGTGCGGGTGACTTCCTCCAGGGAAGCCGCGATGAACTCCGACGAGTCGTAGTTCATCTGCAGCTTCATGCCTTCGGGCAATCCGCCCTGCAGCTGCGCCATCGTCGCCTTGACCGCATCCGCCACGGCCAGGGTGTTGGCGCTCGACGTCTTGATGACGCCCAGGCCCAGAGAGTTGACGCCATTGGCGCGGAAGATACCGCGCAGGTCCTCCGAACCCAGCTCCACCCGCGCCACATCGGTCAGGCGTACCGGGAAGCCATCGGCGCCACGCGAGACGATCAGCTGGCTGAAGTCGTTGGCGCTGCTGAACGGCCGGGTCGTGCGCAGGCTGAATTCGCGTTCGCTGGATTCGACGCGGCCGGCCGGCCGCTCGATGTTCTGGGCGCGCAGCGCGGCTTCGACATCCTCGGCGCTCAGTCCGCGCGCCGCCAGGCGGTCCTGATCCAGCCAGATGCGCATCGCATAGCGCTGCTCGCCGCCGATGCGCACCTCGGAGACGCCGTCGAGCGTGGTGAACCGGTCCGACAGATAGCGTTCGGCGTAATCGCTTAGCGCCAGCGTGTCGAGGCGCTCGCTGGTCAGCACCATCCACAGGATCGGACTGGCGTCGCTGTCGGCCTTGACCACTTCCGGTGGTTCGGCCTGATCGGGCAGGTCGTTGAGCACGCGCGAGACACGGTCACGGACGTCATTGGCGGCGTCGTCGATCGCGCGCGCCAGCGTGAACTCCACCGTGATCCGCGACTGACCGTCACGTGAAGACGACGAGATCGAACGCACGCCCTCGATGCCGGAGATCTGGTCCTCGATGAGCTGCGTGACCTGGGTTTCGATGATCTGCGCCGATGCACCCGGGTAGTTGGTGCGCACCGAGACGATCGGCGGATCGATGTCCGGATACTCGCGCACCGAGGTGTTGGCGAGACCGAACGCGCCGAAGATCAGCAGCAGCAGATTGATGACCGTTGCGAGGACGGGGCGTTTGACTGACGTATCGGACAACCACACGGGCAGGTCTCACTTTCGATCGGGCCCCTGATGATAGGTGGTTTGCGCTGCATGACGTGTAGTCCCGTGCCGTCGGCGGCAGCGGGACTCCGGGCGGCGCGCGGATGCGATGTTGCCGCTAAGCTTCGGGCCGGACCCGACTCTCATGCCGCAGCAGACGATGAACACCAGCATTCCAGAGCGTTTCTTCTTCACCCATCGCGGCCTGCGCCTGTCCTGGCTCGACTCCGCGCCCGGCGATGCGCAGCGCGCAGTTGTTGTGCTGCTGCACGGCTTTCCGGACGAGGCCCTGATGTGGCAGCGCCAGATGGCAGCGCTGCATGCCGAGGGCTTTCGCGTGATCGCGCCGGATACCGTCGGATGCGGCCAGTCCGACATGGCGCAGAAGCGCCGCGATTACGATGCGCAGACCGTGGCAGCCGACCACATCGCGCTACTTGATCATCTCGGCGTCACGCAGGCGCAGTTTGTCGGTCACGACTGGGGGGCGGTGATCGCGTGGTATGTCGCGATCTATTTTCCACAGCGCGTGCGCAAGCTCGCGGTGCTATCAGTCGGGCATCCGACCAGCTACGGCCGTGCCGGCTGGAAGCAGAAGCTGCTCGGCTGGTACACGATCTATTTCCAGCTGGTCGGCATCGCCGAATGGCTGCTGATGCGGCGCGGTCCGCTGGGTCTGCGCTACTGGTTGCGTTCCCATCCGCACATCGACGCCATCATCGAGCGCATGCGCGCACCGGGCCGCCTGACGGCAGCGATCCGCCTGTACCGCGCCAATCTGGTGTCGATCCTGCTCAAGGTCCATCCCGACGTCACGGTGCCGACCCTCGGTGTCTGGAGCGAGCGCGACGATTTCCTGACCGAGGCACAGATGACCGCGTCGGCGCGGCGCGTGCGCGGCAGCTGGCAGTACCAGCGTATTGCCGGTGGCCACTGGATGTCGCTGGAGCAGCCGGCGCGCGTGAATCAGATTCTGCTCGACTATCTTGAACTCTGACCCGGCAAACATCTGCTGCTCGTCGAAGCGTCGCTGCAATCAGCCGCCGCCGGTCTTGGGCGGACGCATCTTCTTCAGGATGTCGTTGATGTTGGGCTGCTCCTGCGCCTTCACCCCGGCCTCGGCTGAATAGGCGGACCCCGGCCCGGCGTCGCCGCGGCGCACCGCGGTGGCAACCTTGCGGATGGTGACGCCGGCCATCGTCGTTTCGACCTTGAGGGTGATGGCGTCCCTGGTGAAGCAGGTTCTGCCGAGTTGCCCCGTCCAGATCTCGCAGGCCTCACCTGCGATCGTGTCACGCTCGCCGCTGGGGCTGAAGCCCATTGCGCGGATCATCTCCATGCCAGCCTCCTGTGCGTCGCGACCTTTCATGCTCGCAGCGACCTGCGCATGCATCGGATTGGTCGTCGTTGTCGCGGTCTTGCGGGCGAGGTCGTACGTGGTGACCTTGTCGCCCTCGGTGACCGTGCGCGTGTGCGTGCGGTTCTCGATGCCGAAGACCTTCATCGTGCTGTCGGTGATCGTCGCAGTGCGCCGCCCGTAGTCGCCGAGGTGGTAGGTCTCGGTGCCGGCGTTCTGTCCTTCGAGCCGGTACTCGACGGTGTAGGCCTTGAGCGGATGCAGCCTGACGCTGCTGTCGGCGGCGGCGTAGCCGCTCGGAGATATCAGTGCCGCGGCCAGCAGCGCCTGTACGGCCCATCGGTTGGTCTGTCGCATGATCCGCCTCCCCCAGATGATCGATACGGGGAACATCATGCGCCCGTCGCCGGGACGCTTCCAGCGGCAGCCAGCGCGTGATTGCATTTCCCGATTTCAGCGGCGGCGTGCACGTGGCCGCCTGCGATCTCGACGACGATGGCATGGACGGTATCGTCGTGGGTGCCGGAACCGACGGTGCCCCCAAGGTCCGGGTCTTCTCCGGCGCCGATACCGGCGTGCAGCTCGCCGATTTCGCGGCCTATCCCGGCGGATTCACCGGCGGCTCCGTGGCAGCTGCGCGATCAGGCGGCGACGGGCTTCGGCATCGCAGATGTCCCGGTCTTGTCTCCGGGCGCGGTCAGCGTCAGGAGTCGCTTGCCCGGTCTTTGCTGGGTCACGGCGTCAGGCACAGCCCCGGCATCCGGCCTTCTTCCAGCGCAGCAAGCAGTTCGTTGACGTAGATGCCCGGATCGTAGTTCGGCAACGGCAATTCGAATGATCCCGTCTCGCGCCGCAGGGTCCAGCACGGCATCGTGATCTGCAGGCTCGCCGGCGTTGCCGCAAGCGGGCCGGTCAGAAAACGCTGCTCGCCAAAATGCTCGCTCAGAAAGGTGCGGATGATTTCAGGCTGCTGATCGCGCGCATCCCACAACGCCTTGGGTACTTCGATCGCACTGCGATAGACATGCGGTTGCGCCGTCAGCCCGCGCGCGCGGCGTTCCTGACGCAGACCGTCGGTGCTGTGCAGGACCAGATCCAGCGGTGCGCCTTCACCGATATGCAGACGCAAGGTGGCTGGTGAGCAGTACGGGTTGAAGTCCAGCACTTCCGCGTCGAAGCCTTCGATCCTGCCGCTGTAACTGCTGTCTTCCGGCTGATAGTGCGTCGCGCCGGCCCACGGCAGCAGCGTGCCGCGCAGGGCTTCGTCGGTGCGGGTGAAGTGCCAGCGCGATTCGCTCAGGTCCTTTTCCCAGTAGCCGCTGTGGCCCGAACCATCGAGACCTTCGATGCGCATGATGCGATGCGTGGTATCCGGTGCGATCTGCCGCAGGCTCAGGCGCTGCGTGACCTTGCCGGGTACACGCGGGTGATGAATCCAGTCCGGCGCCGGCAGCTGCACCAGTGGTTCGGCAACGTCCTCCTGGTCCTGCCAGGAGTAGTTGAAGAACAGGCCGTTGCCGCCGGAGATGTCGAATTCGTAGAGGCGGGTATAGATCTCGCCGCTGCGGCTGATCACCATGACGGTCGAGCCGCTGCCGCTGAGTCCGGCCAGTGCAACCGAGCCACGTTCAGGGCCGCAGACTTCGCGGCTCTCGTCGCTGGGCAGCCAGGGGTCCATGTAGGTGATGCGCAGGCCATCGCCGCGCAGCGCATACACGGTCAGAATCCCGTACACGTCCTGCTCGCGTCCCGCGCTGTCGATGTAGACCTTGTCCTCGCCGCTGAGATGCGACGTCGCCCAGGCACTGACGTCCGCAGGAATCTGGTCGCCGAGGTCGGTCCAGAAGAACGCGCCCCAGCGGCGGGTCCAGCCGAGATTGAGCGGGCCGTAGGGCACGGTGTCGAGCGTATACAGCCAGCGATCCTGGTCGAGCGCGAGAATCACGGTGCCGTCGACCGATACCGCGGTGACGCGATTCTGCAGACAGCTTGGCTGCAGCAGATGGCGCCAGGGCTCGTCGACGCCGGTCAGTTCACGGTTGGCCTTGACGTAGAGGTTGCCGTCGCGCACCGCGTAGTAGTGCGTGTCGTTGTAGCTCTCCTGCGTGTCGCGCAGATGGATGATGTTGGGCAGCGTGGCTGCAATCTCGGGCGACGCGGGCGCACCGCCGTCGATCGCCGTCGGCAGGCCCAGGCCCAGATCGGGTACCGCCTGGAGTTGCCCGGTCGTGCCGAGATAGTCGATCGCGCACAGCGGACTGGGGATCGTCCGCAGCGCGGTTGGTACTGCCGGATCGGCTGGTGGGCGCGGCGCGAGCTCGCCCGAAGCGGGCGGTGTATCGCCCGTGGGTCTGCTGTCGCTGCAGGCGCTCAGGCAGATGGCTGCGAATGCGGCGAAGCAGAAATGCAGTGGATTCAAGGCGTACTTCATGTGCTTCCGTAGGTGCGCGAATGCAGAGGTGATCCAGCGCTCAGGCGCAGAAAAACTTGTCCCTGCGTGAAATGTCCAACGGCTGGCGCAGGCTGTGGGGACGTGCCCGTCGTCCGTCGCTAGCATGAATCATTGCAGTGCATTGCCTCTGAGCGGGATTGTGCTGCAGCGACCCCGGGTGGGGAAGGGCACGAAGTCTTCAGCTTGGAGAAAGCGATGGAAACGCTGTTTGTCTTTGACGAGCGCAACTATCAGGATTGCCGCAATGCGTATCGCGGGCCGCGCAATCGCGAGTACTACAGCGGCGACTATTCGATCGAGCCCGGTTCGGTGATCGATGTGCGCGCCGATCGCAAGAGCATCGGTCCTTCTTCGATCATCCGCCTGCGCTCGCGTTCGCGCCAGCATTTCCGCCGCTCGCTGGCGCATATCCGCGAAGACGCGACCGATGTCGCGACGCTGTGCTTCGTGCGGCATGGCCGGGTCCAGCTGTCGCATCAGCGCGGCGAAAGCATCGCCGAGGCCGGTGACTTCATCGTCACTCATTCGATGACGCCGTTCACGGTGGATTGCGAACCCGGCAAGAACGGCCTGCTGGAGCTGCTGCATCTGACCGTGCCGATGCACGTGTTGCGGCGCGTGTTGTGCCATGACCTGGTCACGGGCTTCTGCGTACGGGCGGATGGCCGCAATTTTGCGATTGCCGAACGCATGCTCACTGACCTCTTCGATGATCCAGGCGAGATCAAGGCGCCTGTTCAGCAGTTGCTGGTCGATACCGCGCTGAACGTGCTCGCCGAGGCGATAAAGGACCACGATTCCTGCGCGCCACAGCGGCAGACGCTGGCGGACAAGCGCCTGCAGGATGTACTGCGCTATATCGAAAATCATCTTTCCGATCCCAAGCTCAGCATTGCCACCGTCGCCAAGGCCTGCGGAATTTCGTCGCGCTACCTGTTTCTGCTGCTGAAACTGCGCGGAACGCTGTTCTCCGCGCTGATCTGGGACAAGCGCCTGAAGCTGGCGGCACAGTGGCTGGCAACGTCGAAACCGGGCGATGCCGCGATCAGTGAGATTGCATACGGCGTCGGCTTCAAGAGCCCGGCGCATTTCAGCCGCATGTTTAAGCGCGAGTTCAAGTTGAGCCCGCGCCAGTACCGTGCCGGCAGCGAATCGACGGCGTCGGCGCAGGCTGACGTCGTGCTGATCGACGGGGGCCAGTCGCGTCACTGAATCACTGAAATCGATCGACACCTGCCTGACCGTGCGGTCGCGCTGCGACGCCGCGAATGCTGGGACAGCTCCGGCTACAGCGGCGCGAAGCCGGCCTGCGGATCAATGCACGGCGACGTGCGATCTGCTTTCGCGGCGGAATCCCTGCGGGGTTGAGCCGGTCCAGCGCTTGAATGCGCGGCCGAAGCTTGACTGCTCCGAGTAGCCGAGCAGCGCGGCGAGATCGTCGATCGTCAGTTCACCCTGCTCGAGATGGTTCTTCGCCAGTTCGATGCGTTGGCGTTCGAGGATGTCCGAGAAGCGCAGACCCTTGCTGCTCAGGCTGGCCTGCAGCGTGCGCACCGGAATGCCGATCTTCTTCGCGCAGTGCTCGATCGCGCAGCTGCCGGAAGACAGCGCGCCACGCACGTAGTCCTCGACGCGCTCGACGGTGCTGCGCCGCGATGCGGTGCGCACCCGATCCAGATAGCCGCCGAGCAGCTTGAACAGCAAGCGGTTGGCGCTCGGCACCGACTGATCCAGCACCGCAGTGGGGAAGGCGATGACATTGGTCTTCGTCTTGCCCTGGAACGAGCAACCGTAGCGTTTGGCGACATCGTCGCTGTCGCGCTGGTGTGTATCGACCGTCAGGTTCACGTAGCTGGGCCTGAATGAGCGGCCGCCGAGCTGGTGCAGCAGCTTCATGTTCATCAGCGCGCCCTTGTGCTGGGCCTGATCGGCCTGGCCGATGTCGGTGCGGATGCGCCAGCGCAGCTCGGCGATCTCACGGCCCTCGACCAGTTCGAGTTCGACCAGTGGGCAGTGCACGACCGGAATGAAATCGACAAAGCTGTTCAGGGCTTCGCGCACGCTGCAGGCGGAACGGCACAGCGTGGCAACGGCGCCGAACACATCAGGTTCCTGATACTGGGCGAGGCGCAGGCCGAACAGCGGATCCCTGAACGACTGGCTGCAGTCCTCGAGCATTTCGACGACAGCACGGCTGTCGATGTAGGCGTCTGGATCACGCAGCGCGCGCGCATCGATGCTGTGCTTGTCCAGCATGCCGCGCGGTTCGCCGCCGAGCTCACGCACCAGTTCGCCGAAGCCGCTGAGATTGGCGGCGCGGATCTGGCGCTCCACCGGCATCGAGTCCAGCGGGCCTTCGAGGCTGTAGAAATGTTCTGCGTTCATCGCTGCTGCTCTCCTGGTGCCTGGCTCGCGGCGGTCCGCGTGCTTGGCGATGGCTGCTGACGCTAGGGAAGCTCTGAATAACTACTGCGCTCCGGCGGCGGCCAACCCGCCTTCGCTCGCTACGTTATTCAGAGCTTCCCTATGTCGCAGCGGTTTGTAATGCGTGTCGGGCCGCGACATAGGCCCAAGTGAATGCCGGGCCGATGCTGCCGCCGGGGCCGGGCTCGACGCCGCCCATGACCGAGGCGGTCGATGTGCCTGTCGCATACAGACCGGTGATTGGCGAGCCATCAGTCCGCAGGACGCGCGCCTGTGCGTCGGTCAGCAGGCCGCCGAAGGTGCCGACGTCACCCGGATACAGCGCGACCGCGAAGAACGGACCTTCCTCGATCGTGCCGAGCGTGTTGGATGTGGTGCTCAGGGGATCGCCGACCCAGCGGTCGTAGGCCGAGTCGCCACGTTGCAGATCGGTGTCGCGGCCCTGACGCACCAGCTCGTTGAATCGCGTGACTGTCGTGCGCAGCGTCGCGCCGTCGATGTTGCAGGCCGCAGCAAGCGCTTCGAGCGTTTCTCCGCGACGCAGGAAATTCTCGTCCGTCCAGGACTGCGGTTTCTTCGCGCCAGGCATCGTGCCAGCGAGCATGTACTTGTTCAGGTACTGGCTGTCGAACACCATCCAGCTCGGCACGGCAGGAGCCTGCCGGTTGCGCTCGATCATGTGCTCGGTGAACACCGGATGGGAACTCGACTCCCGCGCGTAGCGCGTGCCGGTCTGGTCGACGACGATCGCGTGCGGCTTGCAGATGTCGTTCTGCATGGCGGTCTTGACCGCTTTGGCGGCGCTGCCCGGCGGTAACGAGATCTGCATGCCGATGCGTTCGCTCATCTGCGCGGTCGCGGCGCCGATGCGCTGGCCTTCCTCGATCATCTCCCCGGTGTCGGCCTCGATACAGCTCGACCAGGTCGCCGACGTACCGGGAATGTGGCGATCGAGCATCGCCTGGTTGCGCGCGAAGCCGCCGGCGTTGATCAGCACGCCGAGCCCGGCGGCGATGCGTTGCTCCGCGCCGCCCCTGTTGACGACAACACCGCTGACACGGCCATTTTCGACGACCAGTTGCATGACGCTGGTTTCAAGCTGGATCTCGACCCCGGCCTTGAGCGCGGCATGAAGCATCTGTCCCTGCAGCGCTTCGCCGGCGGTGCGGCGCGCACGGCCGGTCAGCTTGTCGGCGAGGGCGCGGCCGAGGATGCGCAGCAGGAGCTTCTTCGCCGCGCCGCTGCGCTTGACCAGCGGCAGCTGCATCGCCTCGTCTAGGTTGGCCGGCAGCGGCAGGAAGCCGGGCCGCAGCTTCGACTTCCACGCCCCGAGCTGCTTGATGTCGAACAGTTCCGAGACGACGGTGCGGCCGGGCACCGACGCCCCCGGAACTTCGTAGTAATCCGGCCACGACGGCAGACGCCGCAGGCGGAGGCCCTGGCTGACGAGGAAGTCGACCATCTGCGGCGCTACCTCGACATAGGTCCGGCGCCGCTCGCGGCTCGCACCCGGCATGTCGGCGCGATCACCGATCACCGCATCGAGATAGGCATTGGCCTGCTCGGCGCTGTCGGCGATGCCTGCGCTCTTCATGTAGCGATTGCAGGGGATCCACATGACGCCGCCGGAGTTGGCGGTAGTGCCGCCGACCAGCGCGGTCTTTTCGAGGATGACGACGCGCTTGCCGGCGGCGCGCATCTGCAGGGCTGCGCACATCGACCCAGCGCCGCTGCCGACGACGACGAAATCGTAGCTCTCATCCAGTTTGTCGGGGTCGCCCATGTCGTTCTCGCTTCCGCTGCAGGGGCGCCGGGAGCGCCCTCTTATGGGTGCATCATAATGAACAGCACTGTTGTATTATAAACCCGAACTTTCGACAATAGGCCAACGCCGCGGAGTCACCCCGCGCGCAGGGCCCCATCCCGGAGAAATCATGTCCCAAGCAGAACTCACGCCTGCCGTCCCCAAACCAGCGCACGTACCTGATGCGGTGGTCTACGACTTCGACATGTTTGCCGATCCAGGCCTGCTGGCCGATCCGCATGAACGCATCCTCGACTTGCTGAAGACCGCGCCGCCGGTGTTCTGGACGCCGCGCAACGGTGGACACTGGATGCTCATCAGCCACGCGGCGAACTTTGCCGCTTCGCGCGACACCGAGTCGTTTTCCAGCGAGTTCATTCCGCCCGAGAAGATGGCGATGCTGAAGTCGATGCTGCCGCCGGGTTCGCCGCATATCCCGATCGCGGTGCCGATCAACCTCGATCCGCCGGATCACACCAAGTACCGCATGCCCTTGAACCGCGTGTTCTCGCCCAAGGCGATTGCCGAACTCAAGGACAGCATCCGCACGCTGGCCGGCGAACTGATCGACCAGATCAAGGACCAGGGCCATTGCGAGTTCATGACCGCGCTCGCGGAGCCGCTGCCGGTACAGGTGTTCCTGAAGATGCTCGGCCTGCCGCTCGAACGGCAGGTTGAATATCGTGAATTGGTGCGCGCGCACCTCGCGGACTCGAATCTCGATCCGCGCAAGATGATCCAGAAGATGATGCGCGTGGCGGCCAGCATGCGCGACACGATGCTCGAGCGGCGCGACAACCCGCAGAACGACATCCTCAGCCTGCTGTGGAAGGTCGAAGTCGACGGCAAGCCGACGACGCTCGAGGACATGGAAAACTATGGCGTGCTGCTGTTCATCGCCGGTCTCGATACCGTGATGAACGGCATGGGCCACGGCGTGCGCCACCTCGCGCGCGATCCGGAGCTGCAGGCGCAGCTGCGCGCGAATCCGGCGCTGGTCGGCGATGCGACCGAGGAACTGCTGCGGCGCTACACCTTCACCGTGCCGCCGCGCATCATCGGCAAGGACATGGAGTTCATGGGCGCGCCGATGAAGAAGGGCGAGAAAGCCATGCTGTATCTGCCGGCCGCCGATCTCGATGCCGGGGAGTATCCGAATCCGGAGCGATTCGACATGAACCGCGAGAGCAAGACCCACATCGCCTTCAACGCCGGGCCGCACCGCTGCCTGGGTTCGCACCTCGCTCGCGTCGAACTGCAGGTGCTCTACGAAGAGATGCTGGCGCGGCTGCCGAGCTTCCGCCTCGACCCCGCGCATCCGCCGCGCTTTCACGGCGGCCACGTCGTCGGCGTCGATTCACTGCACCTGCGCTGGGATTGACGACCGCGCCATCGCTCGCCATTTCCGCGATGGCGGCGTAGCCCGGTTTCGCCGCAGGCGAAGCCGGGAGACTCCGCCCGACAGGGAGCACCCCGACTCCGCTACGCGGAACCGGGCCACGAGCCTCAACTCCTGATCTCCGTCTCTCCCGCAGGCGTACAGGCACGCGCATTCAGAATCCGCCCCTCATCCGCCCTTCGGGCACCTTCTCCCCGCATGCGGAGAGAAGGAATGCTTGCGCCCCGCTTGCGCGTGAATGACGATTGATTCACGACTTCAGCGGAATCGAAAAGCGCTCGCAGTAGTCGCGGAAGTGCGTGCGCACGCCTTCTGCCGTCAGGCCGAACTCCTCAAGCGAGTACACATGCTTGCCGTGCTTGTTCTGCGGGTTCTCCGCAACTAGCCGCGTCATGCGCGCTTCGGTATCCGCAGTGAACGCCTCGCCGAAGTGCGCATAGAGCCGGCGCATCGTGCCGACCGGGTCGCGCAGCTGGTCGAGATACTGGATGTCGTAGATCGACTGCTCGCCATGCGTTGCGCGATACACGTTCTGGCGCTCGATCATCAGGTCGAAGGTATGCAGCAGGGTCTGCGCGATCTCACGCAGGTCGACTTTGTCACTGTACATCGGACGCACCAGGCGCAGCAGTCCGCAGGCCGAGCCGACGACTTCCGCCGGATCGCGGTGCGTCATCACCAGCTGCGCGTCCGGATACACCGCTGTCAGGTCGTTGAGGAACAGCGGGTGCCACGGGTTCTTCAACGCCCAGCGTCCGCCGTTGTGCTCCTGCAGCAACTGCAGCAGCTGCTTGTGGAACTCGAAGGCTTCGCGATAGCCGGTCTGGTGCAGGAACCAGTCGCTGTAGCTGGGGATGTTGAGGATCGAGTCGAAGATTTCCGCACAGAACGACAGCTGCATCGCGTACTGGCACTCAGTCGGGCTGTCCGCCTCCTCGAAGTGCGCCGCGGCAATCTGCGGCGCGATCTGCAGCATCATGTTGAGCATCTGGCGCTGCGCGCCGCAGCGCAGATCGGTCTGCAGTTCTCCCTTCCTTGCCGGCGGCACCGGATTGAGTGCTTCCCAGCGCAGCAGGCAGCGGCGTCCGCGATCGGCGCTGAGCAGGTTGATCGTCAGCGTCGTGCCGGTGCGCGGCAGGCCGAACACGAACATCGGCTTCTCGACCGTGCGCTGCAGCAGTTCGGGATGCTTCTTCAGGTAGTCGACGATGCGCAGCCGGTTGCAAAGAATGCCGATCAGATTCTCGCGCCAGCGCATCACCCCGGCTGATGACAGGCGCGCTTCGTCGGTCGAGGCGCGGGCGAGGACTTCGAGGCCTTCGACCGCCTTCGGATCGCCGAGGTCGGTCAGGCCGGTGGTCTTGCTGGCGATGGCAATCAGTTCTGCCGCGTTCATGGTTTCGGCTCTCCGCCTTGTAGTGCCGCATCGACGAGCGCGATCTCGGAGCGCAGCCACATCGTTTCGCTGAGGTTGTGGCTGCCCGATGCGTCGAGCAGATGCCGCAGCGCCCTCTTCTTCGTGCTCAGCGCGTCGGCGTGGTCGGGTTGCGCACGCAGGGCGACTTCGAGCAGGTGCAGGGCTTCGAGCGGCTGGCCGTTCTGGAGCCGGGCTTGTGCGCGGACGGCCAGCGCCGTCGCACCGCCAGTGAGTTCGGCGAGATCGGCATCGACGCTGTTGCGTGGCACGCCGTACAGCGCCGTCGTCGAGTCGTAGTGGAACCAGCCGGAGTATTCCTCCCAGATGCTGCGCACCGCCCACGCCAGCTTGCCGTGCTGTTCGCCGAGCTGGAGCCCGTCCGGCAGGCGGATGTCGCGCATTAGCGTGTGGACATCCTTGCCGTCGTTCATGCCGGCGACGACGGCGTCGTGGACGAACGTCACCGCGGCATGCATGCGGTCAAGACTGGCGCGGATCTGGTCCGCACCGCGGATCGGATCGCCGTGTCCGGTGATCAGCAGTTCGGCGCCAAGCTGTCGCACGGTGTCGAGCGAGCGCAGGTAGTGGCGCACCGAGCGAGGCCGGTCGCCGCGAACGGTGACGAGATTCGGCATCGCCAGAAACACCGGCCCGAACAGGTTGCCGGTGAAGACGACGCGCTCGCCGGGCATCCATACGACCATCGAATCGAGCGCCTCGCCACCCGGCGTCGAGATCAGCTCGAAGCGCCGCGTGCCCTGCTCGATGACATGGCGGCGGTCGACGACGATGTCCGGTGTGATCTCCGGTGGCATCGGCGGGTCGCCCGGCGGACCTTTACGCTTGATCGTCGAGCCCCAGAGCTTGAACGAGCGGCGCCGGAAGTACGGCGCGAGCAGGCGGAAGTCTGCGCAGGTGTCGGCGAAGTGCGTCTGGGCGATGACCCGGGTCTGGGCCTCGCGCAGCACCGGCACGCCGCCGTAGTGATCGGGATGGCCCTGCGTGATGACGATGTGGCGCAGCGCGCCGCTGCGATGCGGCTGCAGCAAGGCCTGGTTGCGCCTGGCGCTGTCCATGAAGCCGGCGTTGACGAGCAGATCGCCGTCGCCGGTGTTGACGAGATAGGCATTGGAGATGTCCTTCACCATGTAGATGAAGTCATTGATCTGCGTCGCTGCGATCTGCGCTGCACCTGCGTTCACGAGCGACGCCAGCGCTGGCGTCGGATCTACCGGACTCTGGCTCATGCCGGTGTTCCGTCGTCAAAGCGGATCATCACCTTTGCAGATGCCGGTGTCGCCGCGACGCCGAAGGCTTCGATCACGCGCTCGAACGGGAAGCGGTGGCTGATCAGCGGCAGCGCCTTGTCCTGCAGGCGCGGGAGCGCAGCGACGACCTCGGGCATCTCGGTCGGATAGCCGACCGCCGTCGTGATCGTCATCTCGGTCGTCAGCATCGCGCCGAGGTCCAATGGCACGGGCTGCATGTAGGCGGCGGTGACGACCATCCGCGACTGGTATTTCGCCATCCGCACGACATCGGACAGGATGTTCGGCGCGCCGGCGGCGTCGATGAACGCGTCGGTGCCGACCGCCGCGCGGCTGAACACGCGCGCCGGGCCGTGCAGTTCCTCAAGA
>JALYJV010000255.1 GCA_030775105.1 Pseudomonadota bacterium
CGCCGATCTGGGTCACCATGAGCCCTCCGCTGACCACGTGCAGCGAACGGCGCTCTTCGGGACTCAACGGACGCACCTGCAGACCAAGCACGGTCGGCCGCTGCGCCGGCTCGGCTTCGGCTGGGACCGGCGAAGCCGAAGCCGCCGAGGTTTCGGCGAGCAGGGCGCCGACATCGATGCGGACGGACAGGGTTTTGCCTGCGCGGTTGACGTCGAGCGTCGCGACCTCGCCGGGATCGGTGATGCCGACCATATGCGGCAGGCTCGACGAGCTGGGCAAAGCCTCGCCGTTGTAGCGCAGAATGATGTCGCCCTCCTGCAAGCCGGCACGCGCCGCCGGGCTGTCCGGGAGCACTCGCGCCACCAGTGCACCTTCTGCCTTGTCCATGCCGAGCTGCTGCGCCAGATCGCGGTCGACTTCCTGGACCACCACGCCAAGCCAGCCACGCGTGACCTTGCCGGAATCGCGCAGCTGCCGCGCCACCTTGGCGGCGACATCAATCGGGATCGAGAACGACACGCCCATGTAGCCGCCGGACTGCGAGTAGATCTGCGAATTCACGCCGATCACCTCACCCGCCAAGTTGAACAGCGGGCCGCCGGAATTGCCCGGATTGATCGCGACGTCGGTCTGGATAAACGGTACGTATTGCTCGGTCACCAGCGCGCGACCCTTCGCGGAAACGATGCCCGCGGTCACCGAGTAGTCGAAACCGAATGGAGAGCCGATCGCCAGCACCCACTGGCCCGGACGAAGCTTCGCCGTATTGCCGATCTTGACCACCGGCAGATCCGTCGCTTCGATCTTCAGCAGGGCCAGGTCGCTGGCCTCATCGCTGCCGATGACCTGCGCTGAAAACTGGCGGCGGTCGAGCAGTCTGACGATGACCTCGCGCGCGCCACGCACGACGTGGAAATTGGTGATGATGTAGCCGTCGTTCCAGAGAATGAACCCTGAACCCAGCGACTGCTGGTCCGGGAACAGGCTCTCACTGTCTGGCTGCGGTTCGACCTGCTGGTCAAAGAATCGGCGGAACCATTCCGGTGTTTCTTCGAGACCCGGAGCCTCGGGCGACTGCGACTCTTCCGGATTGATCGCTTCAGCCGACGGCGGCTCAGGCTCCTGCGCCACCGTGCTGATGTTGACCACGGCTGGCGAGACCTGCTCAACCAGATCGGCAAAGTCCGGATACGCCGACATCGTTGCCTGCGGGCTGCGGTTACAGGCGGCCAACAGCACGACCGCAGCAGCGATCAAGCTCCGCAAACTGCGGGCAACAGACGACATTGGGGGCTCCGTCCGGCGAAGATCCGGGGTTTCAGACGCGGATTTCAAAGGATTCGACGCCGAAACACAAACTTAGCACCAAGGCACGGTGCAGGTTCAGCCCGAAAACGGGCGCTTCAGCAGCTACCGTCGGGTGCTAGGGTCCGGCGCGAGGACCGTCGTCTGCGTCCTTGCCGGCCGGCGCGGCATCCTCCGCGTTCTGCACGTTGTCGCCGATCATGCGCACAGTCTCCTGTGGCACCTCGCCGACGACAGTGATGTGGACGGTGCCGACGGTGCGGCCAAACGCGTGGACCGCGCCGATGCGCGAATCGCCGGTAAACCCTGTGGCCGGTTCCGGCCGGCGGGCGTTGAAGACCGAGATCGCCGATAGACCATCGGACAGCAGCACGTGCTCGATGACGCCGCCGTCCGGCGTCCGCCGGATGCTGCGCATGGTCACCCGATAACCCGGTGGCAATTGCCGGAAGCGTCCGATCTGCTGCATGTCGGCCTGGATCTTGGCCTGCGCAACTGCCTGCGGCAGTGGGGCCTGCGGCGACATGCGCGCGATATCGGCCGGATCACCCGAGATCTCGAACGCGGACTCGGCGATCTGCTCGGGGAAGCGCACCGACGTGAACATCATCCGCTCCAGCACCGCTCCACTGGGCGCGGTCAGGTCAACCTTGAGCGGAACGCCGGTCTGCGCGTCGGCCCAGATCCTGTAGCCATAGCGATACTGGTCCTTGGGTGCAATCGCGAGGCCTTTGCAATCGCGGCCGGCGACCCGCGCCGCATCGAATTCCTTGAATGAGTAGATCGCCGACAACTGTCCGATCTGCCTGGGTGTCAACTCCGGAAACAGACTTTGCGGGGTGCTGCGATCCATCGTCACCCGACGGTCCTTCGACAACAGCGCGATCACCCTGCCATCGCGCTTGACGATCTCGCGCGGGCTGCCGGTCAGCGCCTGGATGCGCTCCATTTCGACGCCGTCATTCACGCCATGCACAACCCGTAGCGTTTCCAGGCGATTCTGTGCCTGGTAGACGATCTCACCTTCGTAATTCGCGTTGCGTGCAGCCTCGCTGAGGCGCACCAGCATCTCGCCGGCATCACCAGCGGCGCAGACCGCAGAGCAAAAAGTGGAACCCGCCAGACCGAGAACTGCAAGCAGCGCAGATCGACTCACGGTTGGGCCTCGCCGGCGGTCTGCTGGGCTTCGTACTGGTCACCGATGCTGTGCGCAGCAAAGCGCGCATAAGACAGAGTGGCCCCCATGCCGCGATCCGCCATCGAGTTGCTGTGCTCGATCAGGTAACTGCGGAGTTCCTCTTCACCGGCCGAAACCGTGCGCAGATTGGCCGGTCGGCGCGGGCCGACGAGGCTGCTGGCCGGCACCGTCTGGATCACGACCGGCGGCGCCATCTGCGCCTCGGCCAGCGTGCCGGCGGAATCCTGTCCATCTCCGAAGTTCAGGGTCACTGCAATTGCAGCGACCGAAGCCGCGGCAGCCAGGCCGGCCAAAGGCTTCCACATCGTGACGAGTCGGCGTGGCTTCAGCGCCACCACGCGGCTGGCCAGCGGCTTGTCGTGGGCATCCAGCCCGGCCATCACACCGGCGCAGATGCAGGGCTGTTCCTTGCGCATACGCACGCCTTCAACCGCGTCGCGGGCCATGCACTGGCGGCTCCATTCGCCAGCCAGCGCCGGCGAGCGCGCCATCTCTTCGAGGATGCGATCAATCTCGGCGGGGGTACATTCGCCGTCGAGCAGTGCAGAGATGGAGTCTTTAGCCATGACCAGTCCTACCGAATTCCAATACAGGCATAACC
>JALYJV010000256.1 GCA_030775105.1 Pseudomonadota bacterium
CGCCTGTGCCGCGTCCAGCCGCCGGCGGGCGGCTTCCTCGGCGAGGCGGTAGTCGACGTCATCGAGCGCGGCGAGCACGTCGCCCGCCTGCACGCTCTGACCAACATCAACGCGTCGCTCGACGACCTTGCCGCCGACACGGAAGGCCTGATCGACTTCATATCGCGAGGCGACGGTAGCGAAGTAGCGGTTGGTCTCCCGCGCGGCGTCGTACGACAGCGCAACGGTGTGTACCGGGCGCGGCGAGTCGGGCGGCGGCTCTTGTCGAGCGCAAGCGAACAGCATGGAGGCGAGGCTGGCGGCGGTCGCCGCGACGATATAGGTTTTCACGACGATTCCTTGGTGGTGGATACGGGGGAAGAGGTTTCTGCGGGTGCGGCGACGGCGGGCGGCTCTCGCTCAAAGGCTTGCCACCCGCCGCCGAGTGCCTTGAACAGCAGGACGCTGTCGAGCAGCGCCTGTGTACGGCTGTCGTTGGCGTTGATCTGCACGGCCAGGCGCGCGCGCTGGGCGTCGAGCAGAGGCAGCAGGTCGATCTGCCCGCGCCGGTACAGCGATTCGGCGTGGCCGAGCGCGGCCTGGGCGGAGCCAGCGGCGCTGTCGAGGATCCGGCTGCGATCGCGCTCGTCGGCCAGCGCGACGAGGGCGTTTTCGACGTCCTCGAGCGCGCGCACGATGGCGTTCTCGTAACGCAGCAGCGCCTGTTTTTGGTTGCTCTCTGCAATCTCGTTGATCGATCGCGTGCGGCCCCAGTCCAGCAGCGGCATCGCGAGCGTGGCGGCGACGTTACTGAAATGCGCTGCTCCGAGATCGAGGCCGTTCACATCCATGCTCTGCCGCCCGAACATCGCGCCAAGGAACAGTCTCGGAAACCATTCGGCCTTGGCCTGCTGGCGGCGCCAGTTGGCAGCGTCGAGCTGCGCGCTCAAGGCCAGCAGGTCCGGGCGCCGCTCGAGCAGCGCCGCCGGCTGACCGGGCTTGATCGCCGGAACTGCGACGGCGCCAGTCCACGGCTGCAGGCTCGCCGATGCCGAGGCCTGCGAGCCGATCAGCACCGCGAGGCGATGCCGCGAGACCGCGACGAGGGTTTCCAGCGGCGGAATCGCAGCGCGAGCGCGTTCGGCTTCGGTGCGGGCGCGCTCGACGTCGAACGACGAGGCCAAGCCGACACGCTCGCGCGCAGAAACCAGGCGCAGCGTCTCGTCTTGGGCGCTCGAGATCGCGCGCACGGTGCCGACCTGTTGCAGCGCGCCGGTGAGCGTGAAGTAGTTGCTGGCGACGTCGGTCAGCACGAGCAGGCGCACGCCGCGAGCTTCGTCGACGCTGGCCTGCGCGTCGGCGGCCGCAGCAGCGGCACCAGCACGTAGGCGGCCGCTCAAGTCGAGCTCCCAGGAAACGCTGAGCCCGCCCGCTATGCCATCGCTTTTCGGCGCGGCCTGTCGGGCACCGCCGCTGTAGCCGTTCCCACTGCTGTTCGCGTTGGAGACGGCGCTGATACTCGGTAACAGGACCGATCGACTGATGGTCTCCCCCGCGCGGGCCGAACGCACCCGCTCCACTGCCATACGGATGTCGCGATTTTCCAGCGCGGCGCGCGAGATCAGCCCGGATAGCACGGGATCCTCGTAGCGCTCCCACCAGACGACATCGGGCTCGCTCGTCGTCGGCGCGCCGGCGAACTTAGCCGCCAGATCGACGGTGGATTGCAGCCTGGGTGTCGCGCAGCCGGCGACGGCCAGTACCAGTGACAACGAAAACGTCGCAGTCACAAATCGCTTCGGCAGATCATTGGAGAAGGTGGAAGGCATCGAAGACTCGTTTCGTGAATAGGATCGAACGGATGTCAGCGTAGAAGCGCGGAGCGGGCGAAGGGTCAGGAAAGCGTCGGCGTTTGGTCGGAGATCAACGACATCGGCGCGGCTCATGCGTGGGCCTGGATCACCTGTAGCTCAGCGCGACACGCCTCACCGAAGCGCATCAGTGGGTCGCCGTCGGTGGAATGCGTGAGCGCTCGCAACTCTTGCACCGACAGGTTGGCCGCGAAGTACTGGTCCGCGATGCGGGTCAGCAGTCGCTCGGCTTCCACGAGCACGTCCTGGCTCGCGCACAGGCGTATGCGGTTGACCAGGGCGTAGGCGTTGAGCAGCGTTTCCGGCTTTTCCAGGTCGTGCAGGAACGAGTCGACCAGCAGGCGCGCGCATTCGCCGACGAAGTCGCCGTAGAGCGCTTCGCGCTTGGCGATCTCCTTGGTCGACAACTCACGCCGCGCATCGGCCTTGTGCTTGATCCAGGAGACGGCGATCGTCGCCAAGACGCCGACGAACGAGCCGACCATGCCCGTCAACGCGCTCATCAAGTTGATGTCCATGTATGCGCCCGCCAGGTGATCAGACTTCAGGGTCGAGCGGCACTTCGGCATCGACCAGCGCAAGGTCGCAGGCGAGGAGTTGCAGCAGCTCGCTCGCGGACGTGAAGTCCTCGTGTTTGCCCGAGACGAGGTTTTCGATGCGCCCGGACAGCGCGTCGGGCGTCGCGTCGCGGGTGAGCTTCAGGACGTAGGCGCGCTGCATGGGGTACTTGGAATCGGTGCGCAGGATCATTTGCCGATCACCTCGGTTGCTTGGGCGCCGTCCAGCAATTCTTCAAGCCGACGCGAGCGCACGCTCTGCACCGTCAGAAGCTGCACGGTGTCGCGCGCGAAGCAGATCTCGAGCAGCCACTGCAGCAGGACGCGCAACTTGCGATCCAGCCGGGGCAACATGAGGAGATAGGAGCTGCGCCAGAACAGCCAAGCGCCGAAGCCCGAGAAGCGCAACCCGAACAGCGTCGCCACTGCGCGCTGCCGTCCGATCGCGGCAGCCTGCCCGATCGTGCGGTAGCGCAACGGCGCGATTTTCGTGGCGTCGCCTTGGATCGCAGCGGCGATGTTGGCGCCGACCCGTCGTCCTTGTTGCACTGCGTGCTGCGCGGTCGGCGGATAGGGTTTTCCGTCCGCGTCGGGCACCGCGGCGCAGTCGCCGCAGGCCCACACGCCCACGTAGCCTGGCACTGCCATCCCACCGTCGACCACGATGCGCCCGCGCTCCTTGGGCAAGGGCAGCGACTCGATCAGCGGCGAAGGTGCGACGCCCGCTGTCCACACCAGAGTGCGTGTCGCTAGCGACGACGGCGCGCCAACCTCGCCCGGCCCGGTCAGCGCCAGGACACGGCCATCGTAGGACATGACCTTGGTGCCGAGCCGCACGTCGACGCCTGCTGCGGCCAGCTTCGACTCGGTGTATTTGCCGAGCGTTGGCTCGAAGTCGGGGAGCAGCTGCCGGTTGGCTTCGACGAGGACGAGCGCGGGTCGCTCGACACATGCCCGCGGGTAATGACGCGCCACGTCGCGCAGGAAGTCGTTGATCGCACCGATCGTCTCGACGCCCGAGAAGCCGCCGCCGGAAACCACGATGGTGAGCAATGCCCGCCGCACGGCCGGGTCGTCCTCGAGCTCGGCACGCTCGAGCAGTTCGATCAGCCAGTTGCGCAAGACCAGCGCGTCGTGGATCGACTTCATACCATGCGCGTGTTGGCGCAGCCCCGGGGGAAAGCGCGTCTGCGAGCCGGCTGCGATCAGTAGGTGATCGAACCCGATCGTGCAGACGCGCTGCTCGAGTCCGTAGCACGCGGTGACGGTTCGCCGCTCGAAGTCCACGCCGGTGGCTTCGGCCTGAATCAGCCGCACGCGCCGCAGTACCTGGCGGATCGGCACGACGATCGAGCTCGGGTCCAGGCTGCCGGCGGCCACCTCGTGAAGCATCGGAGTGAACAGCAGGAAGTTCTGCGAACTGATGAGCACCACATCGACGTCGGGATCGCGGGCGATGCTTCGATCAAGTTCGAGTGCGGCGTAAAGGCCGGCGAAGCCAGCGCCGAGGATGACGATGCGTTTGCGAGTCGGAGTGTCCACTGTGTTTACCGGGTTTGCGGGTCGATGAGCGAGCAGCCTAGGGACCCACCGGAAGCGAGTGGTCAGCGAACGGTCGACGTTTGGTGAGAGTGCGACTTGTGGCCGAACCGGCACCGAATCCCCACGGTTTGCCGACCCCTTCGCACGGAAAGCTTCATACGCTGTGTCTCGTGCTCGGCGCTTGATGCGATTACACGCCGGCCGCGCTAACTCACCTACGGAGATCAACGATGCCTTCCCCTATGCCCGCGCTGTTTGCCACGGCGGTCTTACTCACCGGCTGCGCCACGGCCGCCAAGCCCATCGACGACTTGCCAAGCGGTCATGAGCAGTCCCTCGTGCAGCGGCACGCCGTCGTTACCGGCGTCGACCGCGAACGTCGCCTGCTTGCGCTCAGAGCCGACGACGGAGGAATGGCCGTTCTGCCCGTCCCCGCAGAGTTTCATGACTTCGACAAGCTCGGCGTTGGCGACTCCGTGATCACTTCCGACACGAAGCACATCGCCTGGCAGGTCAAGTCGGCGGCGATCGGCGCAACCGGCGTCAGCACGCGCCAGACCCTGAGCAACCCCAAACGGGGCGAGGCGCTGGGCGGTGCCATTGAGAGCGCCGTCACGGTCACCGCAACGATCACCGCCTTCGATCCCACCCGTGGCACTGTCACGCTCACCGGGCCGCGAGGAGAATCTCAGACGTTACCGGCACGCAATCCCGGAGATCTTCAGCGCGTGCGCGTTGGCGATCTCGTCGACATCACCTACACCGAAGGTCGCGCGCTCGCCGTGCAACCGGTCCCTACGCATTAAAGGAGCTACCCATGAATCAGAAACAGACACGCACTATGTCAATCCATTTCAACGACGGCACGAGCAAGCGGTTTGAGTTTCCTGCGCCGGTCGCCGACGGCGACCACAGCCTAGCCTCGCGCATCAAGGAGGCTCTCAATGCACGCCACCTGCTGCTCGAAGCCGACGGATCGCTCGTGGTAATCCCGGTCGAGAGCATCAAGTACCTGAAGTCTTTTCCGGCGCCGGGCAAGTTGCCCGCTTACGCGATGCGGGGCGGCAGCTTCAATGAGGGCTCCGCCGGCGAGTGAATCAGGCCGGCCCCGTCCTTCCTACCAATTGCTCTGCCCGCGTGAGGAGCGCGGCACCGCGCGCGTCACCGAGCTGTTCGACGAGCGCGGCGAGCGTGCGCCGGTCTTGAGTTGCCGGCGCATGCTCGCAGAGATCGGTCAGCACAAGCAGCACCAGCCAAGGCGCACTGTTGCTGCTCGCCTCGGCGAGGGCGCTCCGAATGCATTTCTCCGCTTCCGCGGCGCCGGCGCTCGATCTCGTGATCTCCGCCTGGATCAGCAACAGCTGCGGCAGGTAGACGCGCTCGCCGTAACGCTCGGCGATGTCGAGCGCTTGGTCGAGCTGCTCTTGTGCGCCTTCCAAGTCGCCATGGGAGAGCAGCGCCTCGGCCGCATAGCCGAGCGTTTCGCTGCTGCCGGAGACCATGCCCAGCGCGCGATTTTCCTCGTACGCCGCGCGGATCATGCGGAAGCCGTCGAGCCCGTGGCCGCTGCGGGAATCGGCCCAGCCGCGGAACCAGCGGCACGCCGTGCGACCCTGGGCGAGATCAAACTCGTCGACGAGCAACTGCATTTCGCCGGCCAGCGCCCGCACGCGGGCTGCATCGCCGCGCCGGATTTCGCACAAGGCGTCGAACCACAGTGTCACCATCAGCGCCACCGGCTGCCCGATCTCGCGGGCGCGTGCATAGGCCTGGACCAGTCGCACGCGCGCCTGTGCCAGCAGACCGAGATGCGTGAGCTGCAGACTCAGCAGTGCCCACACCGTGACCTGTGGGTCGGCGATGAAGCCCAAGAAGTTGTGCTCCGCTGTCGCGCTCGCGCACTCGACCGCCGGCAGCGCTCTCTCGAGCACGGCGCGCGCCGCTTGCGGCTGTCCTTGGGACATGAGCACCTGCCCCTGCACGGTGCATGATGCGAGCGTGAGCAGCGGATCGTCTCGCGTGGCTGCCAGTGCCTCGGCGCGCTCGGCAGTGGCGAGCGCCTCTTCGTACTCGGCGCGCAGGACTTGCACGAAGCCGAGCCCATGTAGAACCAGCCCGGCCATCGGATGCGCGGGAATCTCGGCGAGAAGCGCGGATGCGCGCGAGTACGCCTTGCTGGTTTCATCCCCGGCGCCCAGGGTGTGGAATGCGGCGACCCCGCGCAGTGCCGCAAGCGTGAGTTCGAGCGTGCTTCGTTCCGGGCCCGCCGGCGCCCGCGGCGCCAGGTTCAGCGCGCGCTCGGTGAGGCTCATGCACTCGGCCGGGCTGAGGTGCAGCAACGCGGCCTGCGCCGCCTCGGCGTAGTACCGCAGCGCCGCCATCGGTGCGTGTCCATGATCGAAGTGCATGGCAAGCTCGGTAGCCGTGACCGCAAATCCCGCGGCGCGCTCGGTCTCCAGCGCGGTACCTATCCGGCGGTGGAGCTCGGCGCGGGCAGAAGCTGCGGTGCGTTCGTAGAGCACCTGACGGAACAAGCCATGTCGAAACGAGAACGAAGGCGCCAACGCGCGCGCATCGTCCGCGCTGACAGTATCGAGCCAGAGCTGCTCGTGTGCGAGCTCGTCGCAAGCATCGGCAAGCTCGAGTTCGTCGCGTGCGAGCGCGCGAGCCAGCGTGCCGAGACGAAACTCGACGCCGCACACGGCGGCGGCGACGAGTAGCCGGCGACGTTCGTCCGTCAGCTGCGTCGCGTAGTGGTCGATGAGAGCTGTAAGGCTTTGCGGGATCTTCGTGCGCAAGCGCCGCGATGCCTCGGCAAGCCCGGTTCGCGTGGCTTGGTCGGCGACATCGCCGGTGATCGAGGCAACGAACAAGGGCACCCCTTCCGTCCGTTCGTGCAGGTCGCGTACGAGACGCTCGTCGGCCGCAAGGACAGGCGCGTGGTGCGCGAGGTATGCGCCCACCTCGCTCTCCGAGAACGGGGACAGCACGATCTCTTCGCACAGGCCCTGCAAGCGCAGCTCGTGCCGAAGCGCGTTGAGCGGATGACCGCGGGCAATGACTTCCGTGAGACGAAAGGTCGCGATCCACATCAGGCGCGCGCCGGAGCGGCGGCGGGCCAAATAGTCGATCAGCTGGATGGTGGAGGCGTCGGCCCAGTGCAAGTCCTCGGTGACGAGCATCACGGGCTGGCGCTCGGTGCACCGATCCAGGAACTCGCCCAGCTCACGCATCATCCGCTGCGGGTTGGCGCCCACCAGTTCGTGCAGTAGGGCTTCGCGCTCCTCAGGCGAGCTAAGCCAGGGCAACTGCAACAGCCAGGTCGGGGCAACGGCGCGCAGGAGCGCGGCCGCCTCGGCATCGCGGTGGCACAGGTCGGCGATTGCCTCCAGCACCGGCAGGTACGGCTCGCCGCTGCCGTGGTGCTGCACGCATCGGCCGCGTGCGCATACCTCGGAGCCGAGCGTCGACGCGAAGTGCTCTATCAGTGTGGTCTTGCCCAGACCCGGTTCTGCCGCCACCCAGACGATGGCGCGACTGCCGCCGCCGACGCGATCCCACGTGCGGCGCAGGCGCGTGAGCTCCGCCATTCGGCCGATGAAGAATGGAGATGTGGGCAACTCGACGGCGGTAGCGATCGGCGCAGCTGCGGCGTGCGACTCCCCGGACACGGCGACAGGCGCCGGCCTGGCGGCCTCGTTCATCGCGACTGGGGTCGCGACGAAGCGGTAGCCGCGACGCGACACGGTCTCAATGAAGCGCGGGTGACGTGGATCATCGCCCAGCGCATTGCGCACGTCGCTGATCGCGCCCTTGAGCACCGAGTCGCTGACGAAGCGATGGCCCCACACCAGATCCAGCAAAACGTGCTTGGTCAGCAGCGAGCCCGGCTTGTGCAGCAGTGCGCACAGCACGCCGAACGGCCGCGGGGCCAGCGCGATGGGCTTGCCGTCGCGCGAGAGGCGCGCGTTGGGCTCGTCGAGCTCGAAGTCGCCGAAGCAGACGTGCAGGACGTTGATGCTGACGGTCGACTGGAGCATGGCGAATGACCTACGGATCGACCGCGGGCAGCGGCTTGCGCGCGATGCGCCGCGCCTGGTCGGCAGGGACGCCCAGCGTCTGCAGCAGTGCGAGCGCGGCGCGCACGGGGATGTCGCGTGCGTCTACATCCCATTCCTTCATCGATTCATCGCGGCGATCGCCCTGGTTAAGCTCAAGGGCGACGGCGGCGAGCACGGTGCCACCCGCCGTCGCGAATGTCATGAGCTGGTCGCCAACTTTGAAGCGACGAGAGTCGACACCCTTCCTGAGATCGCGCATCAGGCGCGCACCGAGGCCGCGGCTCAGCATGCGTGCCGACAGGCCTTCGCGCAGGAGGACACGTCCCCACAGCGGCTCGCGGCGGGCGCGCAGGATGGTGTGCCTCACGCAGATGCTGACGATCTCAGCGGGGTCGTCGACGCTAGCGACAACGCGATCCAGCGCATCGGCGAACGTTTCGAACAGGTCATCGGTGACCGCCGCGTAGATCGCGTCCTTCGAATCGAAGTGGTTGTAGAACGATCCGATCCCGACGTCGGCCGCATTCGTTATGTCGTTGATGGCGACGGCGTCGACGCCGCGCTCGGCGGTCAGCAGGAACGCGGCGTCGAGCAGGCGCTGCCGCGTCTCGCGCTTGCGGCGGCCGGCGCGGTCGGGGGCCGGCGCGGCAGGCGTCTTGGTTTTACTTGCGGGGCGAGCGGCGGATTTCATAACGTGAAGACTTTTTGAAGGTGTAATCACCATAGCACTTATCATCACATATGAAAAGTTATTCAGTTATGTAGATCATCTCACTATCAGCCCGCCAGGCATACTGCTCCGACGGTCAAGAGGTTCAGCAGAGATTCTGACGAAATCTGTACATAATCCAGGTTAGCTATTGTTTATAAGAGATAATCCGACCTTTTGATGGAGGCTCGTCGGGTTGCTGATCCGATCCCAGGGGCGATCGTATTCCCACACGGAGTCGCCCAACCGGTTGATGTGCCACACCGGACTCTCTGGTGCCAGCAACGCTCTTAGGGCTAAGGGAGCACGCGCGCGCCGCGTCACATTGTCGAAGCGACGCGTCTTGCAGGACCGCGTGCCGAGCTCATGTAGTGAAATTGAACCACCGCTTGGTTGGCATCTACAACAAGTGATTCCACTATGAGTGCACGCAATTGAAATTCATCGAAGTTGGAATCGCGTGGATCAGCGGGCACATCAATCTCGGGGACGAATGCCCGCCAGTGCCGGTCGACCCAAAGGTGCGGTGTGATCTCACACTCGCGGCGCCCCGCAAGAAGATATCGCCCATCTTTGAAGACGATTCCCTGATCGATTCCAAACTCAAGATGATCGACCACGGCATCTGCATATGCAGATGCGAGCTGTTCCGTATTCATAGCTGCTCTCGTCCCTGAGATATCGAGCCGACGGTAGCAACCTCGTATGACAGTGAACGCAGTGACACTCGTCATCGCAGTCGGACCAACTGAACGCCACATTAAGATGTTTTATGCAGGAGACCAGCGGCGCGCCGGCTTTCTTAAGGCGCTTCGGCCAAGCCGGCGGGCCTTACCCAGTAAGGCGGCCTGTTCTCTCCTGGCTAGGCGACAGACGGTTCCGATCTCTGGCATGGCAACTTCGATCCGGTCGATCTCACAGCAAAGGTCCGCGAGATCATGATGATCGCCCAAAGCATTGTTCGATTTGTTTAGTTGATGAATTCGTTTGCCGCCCAATGCCGGCCAAAATGGCTCCAGCAGAACGCATTGGTCCGTGTGCCGCTTGAGCTTCTTACGCCACTCGTGGACGGACTCGGAATCGTTTTCGTCCATCGCCCTGAAGGCCTTCCGGGCGCGTTTGTAACTGGCGGCCAGCCCGCGTTCCAACCTTCCAGGATCCAGCGGCGGCAGCGAAAGCGCCGAGATCTTCTCACTGGCCGCCTTCAGATATCTCCGCGATGCGGTGATCGAGTCATTTGCAGCTTGATCGTCGGTGAGAGAGAAAATCCGAACGCCCACGGCCTCCAGAGCTTTGGAATGTGAGGGGTGCCGGATGGTCAGCGCATCGAGCGTCTTTCGGCGAACCGCCGCTTCCCGAAGAGCACCCAGATTGTTTGCCGCAAGCCGTACCCAGGTTTCCACTTCATCGGCGCGTTGTCGTCCTAAAGGCCCTCGCAATAGGACGATCAGTGCGCGGAGTCGCTTGCAGGCTTTTCGTGTTTCGTGAACGTCTACCACCGTGGGCCGGGATCGGCTCAAGCGTGCCAACGCGTCTGCTGCTTGAGATTTTGCAGCAGAATGAATGAGTTCCGCGATCGGTCTAGAAAGGGAATGATCCGTAGCCATCAGGTCACCGTAGCTGACTGACCTTGCGCAGGGGTGAACCGCCAAAAAAGTCGGGGTCTTCGTACTGCCAAAACCAGTCGAACTACGCTAGATTTCGCGCTCGACCCATTGCACCAAGCCTTGGCGCCACCCTGACCGGGAACGGCGGAAGAACATCGCGGTCCAATCATGCTCACACGCTATTTCGATGACGTGGCAAAAGCAGGGTTTGACGACCAGCTGACAGCGGCCGCCACGACTGTCGCTGAAGGTGGTGGTGGCTCTCCGTACGTCATTTCTGTGAGGAATGAGAGCGGCACGATTTATCGCCAATTCATTCCTACCGACGCCTCGGCATACGTGGAGCTCTGCGAGCGGATGGAAGAACTGGGCTTCGATGACGAACTCGAAGCCGACGAACATCGTGGCCGCTTCAATGCCATTTTCCGGCGTCGTGCCCCACCGCCCCGAAGGGCACGCCGACATCCGATATTGCGGACCTTGAGGCGCTCGCGAGACGCCTAGATGGGTTCCAGCTGTGAGCTTGCGGACTCCTGCTCCCTGCGTCCGCCATCAACGTTGAGCCCCAGACTTAGTCGCAGCACTTATTTGTTCTCGACAAGATTCGAGATGATCTGCGCACGCAGGCGAACTGCATTGAAGTGCGGGTCTCTTGGATCCACTGGAGTCGAGAACGATCCCGCAACGAATTTTCTCCAGTGTCTGTCCACCCAGAGGTGCGGCTTCGTTGCACAATCGCCGCGCCCGGTGAGCAGCAAGAGATCGTCCTTGAACACGATCCCCTGCGCATTTCCGGTTTCCAGATAGTCGAGCACAGCATCGGCGTACGCCGATGCGAGTTTCTTCGTATTCATGGTGTTCCCCCATCTCTCCGAAGGAAAGATTGCCGACTGTATCAGCAAAAACGCCAATGCCAACCGACTTTTCGACTTCGGTTGGCAACGGTTTTTGCTCGGAACTGTTGCAGAGATACACAATTAGAAAGCAGGATGCGGCGAGTCCGCTTACGCACTCCAAACCAGCGACAACGCAATCTATCGGATCAGTGTCCGAAGAATTCTCGCGCCGAAGCGGACGCTCGCCAATGCCCACTGGCACTCAGCCGCACTTCCCTACCGACGATAAGGCTGGCGCTCTGATTTTGCGCGATCCGCAGTCGCTGCGTGGTGTTCGAAACGATTTGACGCGACTGATACGAGCTAGGACTTCAACGCTGGGAAAGAAACGGCAATAGCCCTCCGTCACAGTTGTTGTCTTCTGTTGTCGACAATGGAAGCGCAGCAATCCACTGCTCGATGAGCGCATGACCTTCAGCGTGCACGACGCTCTTCGCAATCGGTGGCATACGAATTCCTGGATCGGAACCGTTGCCCACACGGAAATGCATGATCGACGCTGCGGGATCGCCGGGGACGATGTCATAGAGCCGGTCACCTGTTCCTCGACCGGAAGCAACCGGCGACTTGCAGATGCCGAAGTCGCGGTTGACCGGTCTTGGTGTCACCACGCCCTCGGTGAGTATCCACTGGTCGAGCAGCAGGCGGGTGCTCTTCGCAACGCCGCGCGGGTTATGGCAGTGCGCGCAATTGGCTTCCAGGTAGGCACGCGCACGCGCCTCGATATCTTCACCTGAGCCAGCCGCTGCGCCGCTGCTTCCAGGAACATTCCATTCCGGCAGTCGCTCGATGCTCAAGTACTCCGTCGGGCAGTCGACCAGACGTCCGGTACTGCACCAGTGCTCGAGCTGATTGCGGATGCCCAGTTGCGCCCCATAGTCGTAGTCCCGGTTGAGACCGCGCGGCTTGGGACCGATCGGGGCTGTTCCACCCTCCAGCAACTCACGGGCGTGGCAGGTGACGCACTGACCGGCCTGCGGAATCTGGTAGCTCGAGGTGCTGCCGCTATAGCGCAGGCGCTGGCCCGCTGCGTCCATCACGCGGGGGTCAGCATCTTCGTAATTCCAGCTCACGGCCGCGGTCGCTCCCGCGATGACCAAGCGCGCGACCCGCTGTCCGTTGGGTGCAGTCTCCCAGCGATATGGCAGACCGACCCAGATGGGGCCCGTAGCACTGCTGCGCTTGATCAGCAGCCGCGTTTCGACAACATCTTCATCCGAGCCGTCTCGGAATGCGAACGTCTTGGCAATCACCGTCCCAGTCGGGAAATCAATGTGTGCATTCGGACCATCGCGATGATCACGCCATCTCGCCGGCTGGCCCGGCGGTAGAAAGATCACTCGGTACTTCAGGGAGTAGTCTGAGAACAGCGGCGTTGTCAGGTCGTATGGCAGTCCATCCTCAAGTGGAACTGAGCGCGGATCCTGTGAGTCACTAAACAGGCCGTACTGATCAAGGGTCGGGCAATTCACCGAAAGCGCATCGCGATTGATCCTGCCCGGCCTGACGGATTTGCACAGACGTTCGACCTCGGCCACCGAGGGGACTGCAACGCCATCGGCGCCGCGCCGATAGGTCTCGACGACGGTCGGCCGCTGCGCCGGGAGGCTGCAGGCGAACGGTGCCTCGTCGCGACTTGCCAGCACGCCATCCTGGCTGCCGCCAAGCGGAGGCGGCAAGGTCCCGTTGAACTTCACGAATCGCGGCGTCGGCAGCAGACCACTGTTCTCAAATTCATTGTCGTGAATGCACAGCCAGTTCTCGGGCTTTCGCAGTGCGCCG
>JALYJV010000257.1 GCA_030775105.1 Pseudomonadota bacterium
ACTCTTGGTGACGCGGTAGTGGCCATCGTGCGCGCTGAAGAAGCGCGCCAGTCGCTGAGGGGATACATCGGCCGCGATGGAAGCGGGGTATTGGCCACGGCGCGCGGTAGCGATTGCGTCGGGGCTCAGATCGGTGGCGAAGATCTGGATCGTGCAGTTGCGATATTGTGGAAATCGTTCCAATACCTCAGCGAACACCATGGCCATGGAGTAGGCCTCTTCCCCGGTCGAACAGCCGACTATCCAGGTGCGAAGCTTCTGTCCGCTGGTCCGCCGGCTCAGCAGCTCCGGCAAGCTGCTGTCGGCAAGTTGCTGCCACACTGCGGCGTCACGAAAGAAACTGGTGACGCCGATGAGCATTTCCTTGAACAGCAGATCGAGTTCCTGGCTGTTCTCACGCAGGAAATCAGCGTAACTCGACTGCGAGGCAATCGAATGGATCGCCATGCGTCGCTCAATGCGACGAAGCAGGGTGCTGGGTTTGTAGAGCGAGAAATCGTGCTTGGTCCGCTGCAATAGGAGCGCTACGATTTTGTGAAGCGGGTCGGCCGACAAGGGATCAGCCGAGTCCGCCACTGGCGACTCCGCAGCCTGAGTGCGTGACGTCTGTGCGATGCACGCCATGATGCGACCCGGCAACTCTGCAGGCAGCGCGATGATGTCGGCGAGGCCCGCCGCGATGGCGCTTTTCGGCATCGAGTCGAATTGCGCCGACTCCGGCTGCTGCACCAGCACCAGACCGCCCAGGGCCTTGATCGATGCCAGGCCGAGCGTGCCGTCCGAGCCCATGCCGGACAGAATCACGGCGATGGCGCGATCCCGCTGATCGCGGGCCAGCGATGAGAACAGCACGTTGATCGGCAGACGCATCCCACGCGGTTCGGCAGGCTGCTCCGCCTTCAGGACGCCGCCAACGACACTGAGTTCCCGGTTCGGCGAAATGACATAGACGCAGTCGGGCTCGATGCGCAGACTTGCTCCGGCTTCACGCACCGGCAGGGTCGTGACCCGCTGCAGCAACTCCACCAACAGGGACTTCTCGGTGGGGTTGAGGTGCTGAACCACGACATAGGCCAAGCCGCTCCCTGCCGGAACCTGCTCGAAGAATTGCTCCAGCGCCGCAAGGCCCCCGGCCGACGCGCCGATGCCGACGATGCGCGTCGAGTTGGACGATTCGCCGGAAGGATCGGGATTGGTGGCCGAAGTAACCATGGGACAGTATGGACTTTGCGGAATTCGCGGATCGTGAATTGCCGTCCTTCTCAGCATCGTCTGGCGCGTGGGCTCTGTAAACGTCTCCTTCTGGCGTCGATGTCCGCCGCGATGAGGGTCAGTCGCTTTCGATCAGCATCATCATGAAGTACCGGCCGCTCGGGGCCACGGTCGCCACCATGCGACTGCGCCGCCCGACGCCTCCGATGTCGTCGGCCTGCAGTTCGAACGTTTCTCTGGCGCTTCCGCCGCACAGCCGCTTCAGCATCGCGAGGCAAGCGAATTGGGATTGCGGCGCGAGGAGACTCTCGATACGCCGGCCGCTCAAGGCCGATTGCTCAAGCCCGAACGATTCAGCGGCGGCACGATTTCCCTCAATGATCTTACCGTCGCGCCCGACGACGCAGTAGGCTATCGGCGCGAAATCGAAGCGCTCGACATATTCGACTCGTGCATGACTCATTTCGTCCCGGCTCTGTTCCAGTTGCTCATGCTGCAGATCCAGTTCCACCTGATGGACCTGCAACTCGTGGAGCAATTTAAGCGCGGTACTGGCGCCGCCCGGAGCAGTGGCCATGTTTTGCAGCACCGCCAACGCTTCTAAACCAGGGGTCGCCACCCTGACCTTCGGCGCGGTGCCTTCCCTAAGCCGGGCTTCAGCTTCGCGGCGAAAAGGCAACTGAATTTCGGGAACAGAGGTGGGCGTGGGCATTTGGCTTCCGGTTATTTAGCTGCGAGCCAGCTATCTATTATGGGGGGGATAACCATGTTTAATCTCATCACGCCCCAGAAAATCAGGCAGCACAGTTGAGCGAGCGACGAACTGAGATGGATGTGCTCTGCTTTAGTAAGCCGAATGCAGCGCTCTTTATCCGCGTTTTGCCGCGGCAACACCCTGATATGAACATGGGATTTCCCTGTTACCAACATTTGAGTTCCCTGTTCCGAAATACGCCGATTTCGCTCTAAGCGTGGCTATTTCAGGGACTTGCACAGGATCCGAGGCCAACCGAGCCCTTAGAAAAGTGGTGATCCCTGTTAAATTCCCTGATAGCAGGGAATATCCGCGGAGGGCGGTTCGGTGAAGACTGCCAACACCACCATTCTCACTCCGCGATCACCACCTCGATCCCCGCCGCATTGAGCATCTTGCGGTGGGCCGGCTTGATGCCGGGATCGGTGACGATGATGTCGATGTCGGCCAGTTCGAATGCGCCGTGGCCGGCGGGAGCTTCGAACTTGCTACTGTCGACGAGCACGACCAGTTCGGCCGCGCGTTCGAACAGGCGGCGTTCGGCCTGGGCGAGGACGAGATCGGCCTGCATGATGCCGTGCGCGCCAATGGCGGCGGCGCCCATGAACATGCGTGACGCGCGGTAGCGGCTCATGCCGTCATCCTCGAACGGCGACAGCACGATGTTCTGTTCGCGGAACACCATGCCGGCCGGAATCGCGACACGGGTGCTCGCCTGCGGCAGCAGGGCTTCGATGATGTGCAGGGAATTGCTCAACACCTGCAGCTCCAGCGATGCCAGATGCGGACACATCTGCAGCGTGGTGGAACCGCCGTCGATGATCACCGACTCGCGCGGCTTGCACAGTGCCGCCGCGGCACGGCCGATGGCTTCCTTGGCGGCGCGATGGCGCTCGACGTTCTCGTTGAATGGCGCGCCGCGCAGGCGCGGCACGTCCGGTTTGGCTGCCGCCTCGGGCAGCTGCGCGCCGCCGCGGACGCGGACGATGCGGCCGGCGCTTTCAAGCTTGTCGAGATCGCGCCGCAGCGTTGCGGGCGACGCATCCATCAGCTTGTCCAGATCCTGGAAAGCAATGAAACCACGCTCGTCCATCAGCTTGAGGATCAGGCGTTCGCGCTCGGCTGCATGCATTCCAGACTTTCCTTGGTGATCAGCCGCGGAGTTTAGCGGGTCAGACGATGCCCGCCCCACCGCTGCTGGCTTTCCTGATCCGCGCCCGGTCCGCACGCCAGTTCGAAGCGCGGTAGGCGGCAATCGGTTCGATCGCCCCGCCAGACTCGTAGCGGCTCATCGCCAGGATAGGCGCGACGTCGACGTTGTAGGCGCAGCGCAGAGACTGGAACGCCATCATCACGTCGTTGCTGCGCTGCTGCTCGCCCAGTTCATCGCGGTTGACGAGCAGCGCACGCGCGAACGCGCCGGCAATTGCCTCGGCGCTGGACAGCAGGCTTTCGATCGGATCGGTGATGTTGTGCGACTGGTCGATCATGTATGCCGGCTGGAAGGTCTGCGGTGCGCGCAGCTCGGCTTCAACCAGTTCGTTGAAGACGAGGAACAGCTGGTGCGGGTTGATCGAGCCGGTGTCGAGGTCGTCGTCGCCGTACTTCGAATCGTTGAAGTGAAAACCGCCGAGCTTGCCGAAGCGATGCAGGCGCGCAACGATCTGTTCGATGTTGACGCTCGGCGCATGGTGGCCGAGATCGATCAGACATTTGGCCTGCGGACCGAGATGCTGCGCAGCGAGACAGCTCGTGCCCCAGTCCGAGATCACCGTTGAGTAGAACGCCGGTTCGTAGAGCTTGTGCTCGATGAGCATCTGCCAATCCGCCGGCAGCGCCTTGTAGATCTCCGCGGTCGCTTCGAGATAGCGATCCAGCGCGCCGTGCAGCGACGACTGGCCGGGGAAGTTGCTGCCGTCGCCGACCCAGACCGTGATCGCCTTCGAACCGAGGTCCACGCCGAGGCGGATGCATTCGATGTTGTGCTCGATGGCCTGCCTGCGCACCTTGGGATCGGTGTGCGACAGAGAGCCATGCCGATAGCTCTGCGCCTGCCCGGCCTGGTCCTGGAACGTATTGGAGTTGACCGCATCGAAGCCGAGACCCAGAGCCGCTGCGTCCGTCGCAAGCTGCCTCGCATCGCTGACCTTGTCCCACGGGAAATGCGGCGACACGCGCGGCGTGCTGCGGCCGAGCTGCTGCACGACGGCGCAGTCCTCGAGCTTCTCGTGGAGGTTGGTCGGCTCGCCGGCGATCGGGAAGCGCGCGAAACGCGTCCCGCCGATGCCGACCCCCCAGCTCGGCTGCGCCAGTTCGAGCTTGCCGATGCGATCCTTGATCGCGTCGATCTTCACGCCGCGGCGCGCGAGCGTGCGGCCGAGCGCGGCGTAGTCTTCCTGCAGCGCCGGCAGTGCGCGTTCGTTGTGGGTCTTGATCAGATCGGTGCTGATCGGCAACTGGGTGTTGCTCATCTCATGTTCTCCTGGCGCTGCCTGTCTTCTTTATATGCAAACCATTGACCGTTCGCATCGAGTGCCGCGCGCATGGCGCGCGGTGTATCGAGATGCCTGCCCCCTTAGCTCCGATGTCTCGATACACCGCACGCTGCGCGTGCTGCACTCGACACGAATGGGCTGAGCACGGGACCTCACGAGAGCGACCTACCGCGTGAACGCCTGTGCGTTCCCCGAATCTACATTGATGATGTTACCGGTGGACTTGGCCGCCGCGTCGGAGGCGAGGAACAGCACCGCTTCGGCCACATCTTCCGGCAGAACGTCGCGCTTGAGCAGGCTGCGCGCACGGTAATGCTGCTCCAGCGCCTCGCCGGAGTCGATGCCGTAGGCCTGGGCGCGCTCCTTGCGCCAGTCGCCATCCCAGATGCGTGAGCCGCGAATTACCGCGTCCGGATTGACGACGTTCACGCGGATGCCGCTGGCCGCGCCTTCGAGTGCGAGGCAGCGTGCGAGATGCACCGACGCGGCCTTGGCGGATGCGTAGGCCGATGCGCCCGGCGTCGCCGACAGCGCGTTCTTCGAGCCGATGAACACGATAGCCCCGCCCTGCTTCTTCAGCAGCGGGAACGCCGAACGTGAGGTCAGGAAGTAGCCTTCGGCGAGCACGTCGTAGTTGCGCCGCCACAGCTCGACGGTGGTTTCCTCGATCGTGGCCGAAGACGCGAGACCGGCATTGGCGACGAGGATGTCGAGACCGCCGTATTCACGTGCGCAGTAGGCAAAGGCTTCCGCGACCTGGGCTTCATTGGTCACGTCACAGATCGCCGAGCGCAGCTTGTCTGTACCGTGCACCTTGGCGAGCGCTGCATGCGTCGCTCCCAGCGCGACTGCGTCGCGATCGGCGAGCACGACGCAGGCCCCTTCGTGCAGCAAGCGCGCTGCGGTTGCCGCGCCGATGCCACCGGCGGCGCCGGTGACGAAGGCGACCCGGCCGACCATCGCCTTGGGGGCCGGCATGCGACGCAGCTTGGCTTCCTCGAGTGCCCAGTATTCGATCCCGAAGGCTTCGCGTTCGTCGAGACCGACATAGCTGCCGATGGCACCTGCACCGCGCATCACGTTGATCGCATTGCCGTAGAACTCGCCAGCGAGGCGCGCGGTGGTCTTGTCGCCGGCAAAACTGAAGCGGCCGACGCCGGGCAGCAGCACGACGACCGGATTCGCATCGCGCACCGCCGGATCGCCGGCCTTGGCGCAGCGCGTGTAGTAGGCCTGATAGCCCTCGCGATATTTCGCGATTTCCTGCTTCAGGTATTCATCGTCATTGATGCGCGCGAGATCGAGCGGCAACGGCGCGATCTTGGTACGCAGGAAATGATCCGGGCACGAGGTGCCAACCGCAGACAGGCGCACGCAGTCGGCGCTGCCGACGAACTCCAGTGCCTCCGCGTCGTCGCTGAAGTGACCGAGCTTGGGGCGCTCGCCCTGCATCATCGCGCGCAGGCGCGGCATCAGTTCAGACGCAATGCGCCGCCGCTCGGACGATTCGAGCGGCGGCACGATCTGTCCTCCAAACGCAGGACCCTGCGAGAGGCGCGCGTTGAGATAGCGCGCGGCCTGCGCGATCAGGTCAATCGAGTTGTCGTAGCAGGACTGGGCCGTATCGCCCCAACAGATCAACCCATGGCCGGCGAGCACGACGCCACGCAACTTCGGGTTCTGCGCGACATAGTTGCGCAGACGCAGGCCAAGTTCGAAACCCGGACGCTTCCACGCGAGCCAGCCGACGGCACCGCCGTAGAGTTCGGCGGTCACCGCTTCGCCATTGCTCGACGCCGCCAGCGCGGTGACCGAATCCGGATGCAGGTGATCGACATGCGCGAACGGCAGGAAAGCGTGCAACGGCGTATCGATCGACGCCGCGCGCGCGTTCAGGTTGAACGTGCAGTGCGGCAGGTAGCCGACCATCTCGTCTTCGAACGCCACGCCTTTGTAGAGGCGCTCAAGACCATGCAGCTTGTCGAGATACAGCGTCGCGAAGCCGTCGAGCTTCATCGAGCCGATGTCGCCGCCCGAGCCCTTGACCCACAGCACCTGTACAGCGTGGCCGTTCAGCGGATCGGTACCGGCGATCTTGGCCGAGGTATTGCCGCCGCCGAAGTTGGTGACGGTGAGATCGGAGCCGAGCAGGTTGGAGCGATACAGCAACAACTCCTCCGGACGCTTGCCGGCCGTGTCCGCCGCGGACCAGCGATTGGAGGGAATGGCAAACGGAGAGGCAGCGCGTTCGGTAGTCATTGATCAACTATAATCGCGATACTGGTCTTTTTCAATCATTTTGGATCATAATCTATCCTATCGAGATCACCGTCTTTGGGCCGACCATGGGACAACCAAGTATTGTCCCGAGTTACGGCCGTGCAGGAGAAGCGTGTGTTGCAGGGAATCGGAAGTGGTCTGGCCATCGTTCTGGATATCGGCAAGACGGTGAGCAAGCTCAGCGCCTGGGACGCAAAGGGCGCCTGCCTGGCGCAACGCTCGCGAACCAATCGCGGTGGCGACGGCAAGACCAATGACACGCTGGATGTCGATGGCATCGACGCTTGGCTGTCGGACACGCTCTCCGAACTGGCCCGGCTCGGCGACATCCGCGCGATCATTCCGGTCGGCCATGGCGCGGCAGCTGCGATCGTTCGCGATGGCAAGCTTGCCTGCCCGGTCACCGATTACGAACAACCGATTCCGGCCGCGCTGCGCGAAGCCTACGACCGCAGTCGCGATCCGTTCATCGCCACCGGCTCACCGCGACTGCCGAACGGCCTGAATCTCGGCACGCAACTCCATCACATCGAGGCGACGCAACCGGGTGCGCTCAGCGGCACGGCGCAGATCATCCCGTGGCCACAGTTCTGGGCGTGGAAGCTGTGCGGCGTCGCTGCATCCGAAGTCAGCAGTCTCGGCTGCCATACCGATCTGTGGAATCCGCTCAGCAGCATCCCGTCTGCACTCGCCGTGCAGCGTGGCTGGGCCGCACGCTTGGCGCCACTGCGCGGCGCGCATGAGGTGCTCGGCACGCTCAACGCAGAATGGGCCGCACGCACCGGCCTTTCACGCGAAGTGAACGTCATCTGCGGCCTGCACGACTCCAACGCCGCGCTGCACGCCACGCGCGGCGTAGCTGATTTTGCGCAGGGTGACTCCACCGTGGTTTCAACCGGCACCTGGTTCGTTGCGATGCGCACGCCGGCGGCTGGCGCGAAACTCGACCTGTCGAAGATGGCCGAAGACCGCGACTGCCTGATCAACGTCAATGTCGAAGGCCACCCGATTCCTTCCGCCCGCTTCATGGGCGGACGTGAACTGATGCTGCTCGGTGGTGTCGAGGATCTGGCCAAGCTGCCGGTCGCACCGTCGACGCTCGCCAGCGTGGTCAAGGCCGGCACGATGATTCTGCCAAGCGTGGTTGATGGCGTGGGTCCGTTTCCACGCAACCGCAGCCGGCGCATCGGCAACGACAACGCGCCAGGCGCACATCAGGCGGCAGTCGCGCTGTATGCCGCCCTGATGACGAGCGTCTCTCTGGAGCTGATCGGCACACGTGAGCGCGTGCTGATCGAAGGCCGCTTCGCCGATTTCGATCTGTTCACCAGCGCACTGGCGACACTGCGCCCCGACCTTGAGGTCTACGTCGGCGCTGCCTACGAAGGCGTTGCGCTGGGTGCGCTGCGCCTGCTCGATCCGACGCTGCAACCCGCGACCGCACTGCGCCGCGTCGCCGCACTCGACATCAATCTCCACGCCTATCACGCCCAGTGGCGTCATCTGGCTGAGCAGGAAGCCAGTGGCCTGCAACAGAGGAATCGCTAACGCCTGGCCGCGTCTCGTGCGCCGATGCAGCGTTGCTCGTCGTCGCCATAGTGACAACTATGCCTCCTCCTCGCGCCTTGCCTCGACACACGATCCATCGGCCATGCTCACTACCTCTTCCTCTGTTACAGGCCACTCTGCATGAAGCCTGCATCCGTCTCCGACTACCGCGAACTCGCGCGGCGTCGTTTGCCGCATTTCCTGTTCGAGTACATCGACGGCGGCTCCTATGCGGAAGTTACGCTGCGTCGCAATTCCGAGGATCTCGCCGACATCGCGCTGCGCCAGCGCGTGCTGCGCGATGTGTCGAACATCGACCTCGGCGCGAACTGGTTCGGACAGTCACTGAAGATGCCGCTGGCCCTGGGCCCGATCGGCCTCGCCGGCATGAACGCCCGGCGCGGCGAAGTGCAGGCCGCACGCGCCGCTGAAGGCGCTGGCGTGCCGTTCTGTCTGTCGACGGTCTCCGCGTGTCCGCTGCAGGAAGTTGCTGCCGGCACCACCCAGTCGTTCTGGTTCCAGCTCTACATGATTCGTGATCGCGCGTTCATGCAGGACCTGCTCGACCAGGCCGTCGCTACGAAATGCTCAGCGCTGATGTTCACGGTCGACATGCCGGTGCCTGGCACGCGCTATCGCGACTACCGCTCCGGTCTCGCCGGTGCACCGGGCATGCGTGGCGCACTGCGCCGTTTCGGCCAGGCCACGCTGCGCCCGCACTGGGCCTGGGACGTCGGTGTCTGCGGCCGTCCGCATGTGCTCGGCAATGTCGCGCCGGTCCTCGGCAAGGATTCCGGCCTCGAGGATTTCTTCGCGTGGATGCGCAACAACTTCGATCCGCGCGTGACCTGGAAGGATCTCGAATGGGTGCGCTCGCGCTGGAACGGCCCGCTGATCGTCAAGGGCATTCTCGACGCTGACGATGCACGCGCTGCGGCGGATGCAGGCGCGGATGGCATCGTCGTGTCGAATCACGGTGGCCGGCAGCTCGACGGCGTGCCGTCGACGGCGCGCGCGCTGCCGGCGATTGCCGACGCCGTGCGTGATCGTCTCACTGTCCTCGCCGATGGTGGCGTGCGCTCAGGACTTGATGTCGTGCGCCTGCTTGCTCTCGGCGCGCATGGCGCGCTGCTCGGACGCGCGTGGGCGTTTGCGCTTTCCGGCGGCGGTCAGGCCGGCGTTGCGCACATCCTTGAACTGATCGCTGCGGAGATGCGCGTCGCGATGGCGCTGACGGGGTGCACGAAGATCGCTGAGATTGATCGGAGTTGCATCGCCGTCGCCTGAGTGACGCGCTGGTCTCTCGATACACCTGCTTCGCAGGCACTCGAGACGAACGGCATTTTTGGAACCCCAAGAAGAAATCTAAAACCCCGTTCGCATCGAGTGCTGTGCGCTTGCGCACGGTGTATCGAGATGCCGCAGCAACGCCAGCAGCATCAAACCCAGCAATAGCAATGGACTCAGCGCACCACTACCAAAGCGCCCGGCATCCTCGGGCTTGTCGACACCACCGCCACCAATCGCCTCCGACGCCGGCACCTCACCGAGCGGCTCGCCGCCAGGTCCATTCGCGTAGTTGAGCCAGGGAATCGTCGGCTCGACGCCGACGCCGGGCAGCAGGTAGTTGCAGACCCCATCCGGAAACGCGGCCTGCAGGCGCTGCCATTGCGCATCGCTGAACTGTACGTCGTAGTCGTTGCGATCGAGCGGCCTGAGCTGGCACTTGAAGATGTCGTCGGCAAGCGGCCCGCCGGCGGCGATGCGCGGCGTGCCGAAGTGCGGGAACAGACGCTCGCAGGTCTCGCGGTCCGTCACCTTCTGGCCGGCGATCCAGCAGGCGTCAACTGCATCCTCCGGCCTGTGGCGCTGCACTTTGACTTCCTTGGGATCACTGCTGGTATCGGCTTCGATCGCGCTGAGCCAGCGATCGAGCACATTCAGGGATTCCTTCCAGGACACCGGGTCCTGGAACAGCGGGATCACGCCGACCCACATGATCTGGTTGTCGTGATGACCGTTGGCGGCATCGAGACGCGCACGCATCGAATGGCTGTGCACGTCGGTGTGGATCTCAAGCGATGAAGTGCCGCGCAGGTCGATGATCGGCACTTTCGCCGCCTCGCGCGGCTGCGTCACGCGGCCGCCGCGATACGCAACCCTCAAGGCGTCGGCGTCCGCCTCGCTGCGCTGCGCCTGGAAGTTCCAGTCGATGTCGATGCCGCCGATCTTCTCGTTGAGATCGACGAACTGCTCGACGCTGATCAGGCCCTGCTCCAGCGCCTGCAATCCGTACTGGACGCCGACATTGTCATAAGGCCGGTTCGCGAAGCCGTCCTGCGTGCGCCGCCCCCACAGCGCGACCTGATAGTCCTGCACGGTGCACCGCGTACCCGCGGGATTGGTCTGCGCATCGTAGACATAGCTGGTATCGCCGCCGGACGTCGTCGGGATACCGGTCAGCACGTCGCCCTGGCAGGCCGCTTCGTTGTCGGGATCCATCGTGATCTGCGCATAGGCGAAGTTCAGCGGCGGCGTTGCGAGGATCTGACAGCTGAGCGGTGTTGCGTAGCCGCTGGCCCAGCCGCGCTGCAGCAGTACCGGCCACAGCAGCGGCGACAGCTGGTTGAACACGCGCTGAAGCAGGTTGCAGTCCTGCGCCGCGACGATCAGCTGCCACATGTCGGGAAAGCTCGCCGAAGGCTGGATGCCGTCGAGCAGGCCCGGATAGTTCGACACGATCCAGTGCTGCTGGATCGAACCGCCGGATGCACCGTTGCCGATTGTGTAGCGCACGTCACCGTAGCGCTCGATGAAATACTCCTTGAGCATCATCACCGACTCGGCGCTGACGACGTCGTTGCAGTTCTGGCCAAGGATGTTGAGATTGGACGTCATCACCGAGAAACCGCGCGACAGCGCGGCGACGTCGCGGACCTCGATCGGCGAGCCCTGGCCATGACGCGGCTTGCAGTCGCCGCCGAAGGTCATCAGCAACTTGCCATTGAAGTTGTCGCGCGGCGCCCAGGCCTCGATGTCGGGATGCGCCGGATCCCACAGCGTGGCGATCCTGAAGATGCCGCGATCGATGACGCCGGTCTCGACGCGGATGATGAATGGCACCGTCTTTCCCTGATCGGTTGTCGTCGTCGAGACATCGGACGGCGGGTTCGCGGGATCGTAGTCGCCGAACAGGCAGTTGCTGTAGATGCCGCCGGTGTCGATGCTTGCGAACACCAGCGGCAGGCAGCTCTGCGGCACGTAGAAGTACGTATAGACCGAAGCCGCTTCGCAGTACGGCGGTTCCGACGGGCCGAGACCGACCGCCTCGGTATGACAGCTCCAGGGCAGCACCTGCGGCCCGGCAAACACCGGCCCGTGCAGCAGGTGATTGCGGAGTTCGATCTGCGCGCCGCTGCCATCGTCGCGGCGCACGCGCAGCCTGTTGCTGCCCTCGGCTAGATCGCTCAGCAGTGCCTCGACACGACCGTTGGTGCGCCGTGCGAACGCGCTGCCCACATCGCGGCCGTCAACATCGAAGCGCAGCGTCGTGACATCGGTATCCGCCGGCAGGTCGACGACGATGCGTGCATCGTTGCCGCTGATCAGGTCGGCGCGGTTCGACAGCACACGGATTGCAATGCCGTCATTCGCCTGGACGACCATGCCCGTCAGCGCCAACAGCGCGCCGCACAGCCCCGCACGCCCGAAGCCCCCACGCTTCAGTTGCGTCATACCTCCTCCTGCGACCCCGGCGTGGTGCCGGGTGCCTTAGATCTTTCCTCTCCCTCTCCCCGCGTGCGGAGAGAGGGGGGTTTCCTCTGTTCAGGCCGTCTTCACCGCGGCCGCTGTCTGTAACTCGAGTTCGGCAATCGACTCGTCACGCATCTTGAACTTCTGGATCTTGCCGGTCACCGTCATTGGAAAGCCATCAACAAACTTCCAGTAGCGCGGCACCTTGAAGCCGGCGATGCGCGCCTTGCAGTACGCGGTCAGCTCATCGCCCTTGAGCTCGACACCCGCGCGCGGCTTGACCCAGGCCATCACTTCTTCGCCGTACTTCACGCTCGGCACGCCAATGACCTGAACGTCGGCAACACCCGGATGCGAGTACAGGAACTCCTCGATCTCGCGAGGGAAAATATTCTCACCGCCGCGGATGATCATGTCCTTGATGCGGCCGACGATCCTGACGTAGCCCTGCTCATCCATCGTCGCCAGGTCGCCGGTATGCATCCAGCCGTCGGCGTCAATCGCCTTCAGCGTCGCCTCGCGGTTGTTCCAGTAGCCCAGCATCACCGAATAGCCGCGCGTGCAGAACTCGCCGCTCTCGCCGCGCTTCACGGTCTCGCCGGTTTCCGGATCGACGACGCGGATCTCGACATGCGGATGGACGCGGCCAACGGTCGATACCCGGAAGTCGAAGGCATCGTCGGCGCGGGTCTGGGTGGAGATCGGCGAGGTTTCGGTCATGCCGTAGCCGATCGTCACGTCGCGCATGTTCATCAGCGTCGTGACTTTCTTCATGACTTCGACCGGACACGGCGAGCCGGCCATGATGCCGGTGCGCAGGGTCGACAGATCGAAGGTGCTGAAATCCGGATGATCAAGCTCGCCGATGAACATCGTCGGCACGCCGTACAGCGACGTGCAGCGCTCGGCCTGAACACACTTCAGGGTTTCCAGCGGATCGAAACTCTCGGCCGGCACGACCATGCACGCGCCGTGCGCCGTGCAGGCAAGATTGCCGAGTACCATGCCGAAGCAGTGATAGAACGGCACCGGAATGCAGACACGGTCCTTCTCGGTGTACTCGCAGGTCAGGCCGACGAAGTAGCCATTGTTGAGAATGTTGCTGTGACTCAGCGTTGCGCCCTTGGGAAGGCCGGTCGTCCCCGAGGTGTACTGGATGTTGATCGGGTCGTTTGGACCGAGACTCTGTTCTCGCTCGGCAAACTCGGCGACAGGTGTGCGCTCGGCGTCGTCAAGCAACCCCTGCCAGTCGGACTCCAGCACCAGCGCGCCACGCAGCTCCGGGCAGCGCAGCCGCACTTCGGCCAGCATCGCGACGTAGTCGGAAGTACGGAAACTGCGCGCCATGATAAGCAGACTGATGCCGGACTGGTTCAGCGCGTACTCGAGTTCAGTGCTGCGATACGCAGGATTGACGGTGACAAGGATCGCGCCGATGCGCGCGGTCGCGTACTGGACGATGACCCATTCGTAACGATTCGGCGCCCAGATGCCGACGCGATCACCTTTCTGCACACCACGCGCCATCAGGCCACGTGCTGCACGACCGACCTGATCCCAGAGTTCGCGATAGCTTGCACGATAGTTCTGATGCGAAACCACGAGCGCTTCGCGATCGGCGTGACGCTCGACCGTGCGCTGCAGGTTCGTACCGATGGTTTCGCTCAGCAGCGCCAGACTGTCGCTGCCGCGTGATTGCGCAAGCTTGTTCATCACACTTTCACCTCCACTACCGACTGTGCACCACGCCAGCCATACCAGGCCACCAGCAGGAAGCAGGCGGCGGGCAACAGGAATGCGATCGGCGTGCCATGTGATTCTGCAATCAGGCCCATCGGATACGGCAGCAGCACGCCGCCACCGATCGCCATCACCATGATCGACGACGCGCGCTTGGTCTGCGCGCCGAGATCACGCACACCGAGCGCAAAGATCGTCGCGAACATGGTCGACATGAAGAAGAACGCGGCGATCAGTGCCGCCACCGAAATCTGGCCGGCGCCACTGGCGATGACGACGCACAGCAGCGTATTGATGACGCCATAGGTCAGCAGGATCTTGTTCGGTGCGATGCGCGTCATCAGCGCGGTCGTCGCGAAACGGCCGACCAGATAGCCGAGCATTGCCAGCGACAGCAGATAGGCGGCCTTCTCGGACGTCAGGCCGGGCAGGGATTCCGTCGCGGCGTTGATGAAGAATGCGCCGCAACCGACCTGCGCACCGATGTACAGCGCCTGGGTCAGCACGCCGAGCACGAAGTGGCGACGCTGCGCCAGCGGTGCACCGGCCGTGCCGTCTTCGGTCTGCGGTTCAGCGATCTCCGGCAGATGCGCCCGCGCGACGAACACGGCATACAACAGGATCGCCACGCCGATCACGCCATAAATGATCTGCACCGAATGCAGCTCGGTGCCGGCCTCTTTGGTGCCGAACAGAAAGGCGCCACCGAGCAAGGGGCCGATGAACACGCCGACGCTGTTGAACGACTGCGCGAGGTTCAGGCGCTGCGGCGCACGATCGGCCGGACCGAGCACATTGACGTAGGTGTCGGCTGCGGTTTCGAGAAAGCACAAGCCGGTCGCGAGCACGAACATTGCTCCGACAAAGAACGGGAAGCTCACGGCCTGTGCGGCCGGCACGAACAGGAAGGCGCCGCAGGCTGCAATGACAAGGCCGGAGAGCAGGCTGAACTTGTAGCCGCGCCGATGCAGCAGCGCGCCGGCTGGCAGGCTCATCGTCAGATAGGCGCCGAAGTAGGCGATCTGCAGCCATGTCGACTCTGCCTTGCCAACGTGCAGCACTTCCTGGAAGTGCTTGTTGAGCACATCGAGCAGGCCGTAGGCCAGACCCCAGATGAAGAAAGTGCTGATCGCGATCGCGAGCGGCGCGCGCAGTTCGGCAGCGATCCACTGCGGATTGTCTTTTGTCATTGAACGAACTCCCCCTCGTTACTGGCTGTCATCCCCACGTTGCCGGGCATGACGATCTCCTACTTTGCCTCGAAACCGAAATGACCGGCCCCGACGCGATACAGTGCGTAGCCTTCCCTGATCTCGACGAAACTCGCGCCGGCCGGCACCGCGGGCGCGGTTGCGGTTGCGGTTGCGGTTGCGCCGTTGATCGGCAACCAGACCTCTGCGGCGATGCCGGCGGGTACTTCCACGTCGAGCGTGAATACTTCGTCGACGCGCTGCCAGCTTGAAACCAGATCGCCGTACGGCGTCAGCACGCGGCCCTGTGCGGACTGCAGTCCTGTCGGCGGCTGTGGCTTGATACGCGCCGTCGTATAGCCCGGAGACGTCGCACGAATACCGGCGAGGCTCTGGTAGAAGTACGAGCTGATCGACGCCCAGTAGTGGTGATCCCACGAACGCGAGGCCAGCTCCCAGCCTTCGGCCATCGTCGACAGGCCGTTGGCGATCCAGAAACCCCAGCTCGGGAAGTCGGTGCGCGTCGCGACCTGGTAGGCGGTGTCGGCGTAGCCGTGATCGGCAAGCATGGTCATCACGTAACGCCCGGCATAGACGCCACAGCCGAGGTGATACTGACGCTTGACGATGTCGTCATTGAGCCAGCGCATCACCACCGCTTCCTTGCCATCCGGAATCAGGCCGAAGGCAATCGCGAGGATGTTCGGCGTCTGCGTAAAGCCGGTCGTCGGTGCCGGCATCTTGTAGTACTCGCCGGCGGCATCCCAGTAACGCGCGTTGTACGCGCTGCGCACCTGCTCGGCCAGCGCCTTGTACTTCACCTGATCGTCGGTCTTGCCCAGCAGACCGGCACTCTGCGCGAGCAGATCGAGCATGTGGAAGTAGTAGGCGCTCGCCGTCGCATCGATCGGGCCGTTCGGCAGCTGGCGCAGCGCCGCGATCAGGCCGCCGGGCGGCATCGCCGACGCGTACTCGCCGAGCATGAAGTTGTTCGGGTTGCGGTAGTTCAGTTTTTCCGGCGCGAAGTAAGTGCCTGTGTAGTCGACCAGCGCCTTCTGTGTTGCATACATGTCGGCGAGGATCCGCTGATCGCCAAGGGCCTGGTACATCTCCCACGGCAGGATGAAGGTCGCGGCATCCCATGGCGGCACCGGACCCCAGACCGCACCCCAGCCCGGCGTGTCTTCGTAGCCGTAGTACGGCGTCGACGGCACGATCTCGGGGATCTCGCCCTTCGGTGATTGCGCGTCGCGGAAGTCGGCGAGCCACTTGGTCCAGACCCGCGAGACATCGAAGTTCAGGATCACGGCAAGCGCGGAAGCCTGTGCATCGCCGGTCCAGCCGTTCTTCTCGTAGGTCGGCGTGTCGGTCTGGTTGCCGAACATGTTGTTCAACAGCGTGTAGCGCGCCGACGCCTGGATCTTGTTGAGCAGCTCATTGCTGCTCGTGAAGCTGGCGTCGGTATTGACCTGCGAATGCATCAGCTCGGCGCCGAGCGCTTCAAGCGTCGGCTTGCCCGGGAAACCTTCGACCTGCACATAGCGCAGGCCGCTGTAACCGAACTTCGGTGCCCATTGTTCGCGGCCTTCGCCGGCAAGCGTGTACTGATCTGTCTGCAGTTGCGTATCGACGAGGCCGCTGGAGATCTCCACGGTGCCATCGTCCCTGAGCTTCTCGGTCTGGATCATGCGCACCGTCGTGCCGCGCGCACCCTTGACGCTCAGCTGCAGGCGACCGGAGAAGATGCGGCCGAAGTCGAAGATGTAGATGCCAGGCTTGGGCTCGGTGATCGCGATCGGCTTGATGCTGCCAGTGACGCCGATCGGCTCCTGCTTTGCTGCGCTCAGCGCGCCCGCAGGCCCGCTGACGACGTTGGCTGCGGCCCAGTCGCTGTCCTTGTAGCCGCGCTGCTGCCAGTGCTTCGGCAACAGGCGCGCGTCGTAACGCTCGCCGCCATAGACCGAATCGTGGCGGGTCGGACCGTCGATCGTGCGCCACAGCTTGTCGGTACCGATCACCTGGCGCTCGCCGTTGGCGTACGTCACTTCGAGCTGTGCACGCAGCGCCGGTGCCGCGTGCCACGGCGCCATGTGCCAGTACCACTCGTTCGGTTCGGTGACGCCGTACCAGCCACGCCCGAGTTCGGCGGCCAACACGTTCGCGCCAGCGCGCAGCGCAGTCGTCACATCGAACGTTCGGTACAGCACCCGTTTACTGTAATCGGTGTAGCCGTCCTGCATCGCTTCGCCGATCGCGACACCATTGATCGCGATGCTCGGCAGACCGCCTGCTGCAACATACAGGCGCGCCGACACCGGCTGCGCCGACAGATCGAACGCCCGCCGCAGCAAAGGGGCGGGTGCGGCGATCGGCAGCACGATGTCTTTCTCCGGCACACCGGCTGCAACCTTCAGGCCGTTGGCAACAAGACTGCCGCCGGTGAACGGATTGATGCCGTCCTTGAAATCGGTGCTGAACTCGCCATCGGCACTTTTCACGGATACGGCATGAATGATTGCGGCATCTTCGTGGGCCGAGAAGAACCCGATCGTGCCGTTGGGCTGCGTCGTATCGATGAGGGTGTCCGGCGTGCCGTCATCGACGGCCGTGATGATGCGATCACCGACGGTTTCGATCCGCAGGCGATGCGGCCTGGCGATCCACGTGGCGGCATCGGTTGCCAGCGTCAGCGTCTTCAGCGTCGCGACGCTGACCTTTGAACTGTTGCCACCGGCGTAGCGACGCAGCTGCTGGACCAGGAGCACCTGTCCGCCTTCCTGGGCGATGCTCCAGTGATACGCCTCGCCGTAGGTCTTGCCGACCGGGCGCGCACGGAACAGTACGCCGAAGGATTTTCCGGTCAGCGTGAAATCAACGCTGATCTTCGAGTCCTTCCAGTCGTGATCGACATTCAGGCGGCCGGAGATCCACTGCGCAGTCCAGTCCTGCGGCTGCAGCAAACCGGTTTCCAGCCAGGCCGGCGCGCTCCAGCCGGAAGCGTGATCGGTACCGGACCAGGTCTGCACCTGCCACCAGTAGCGTGTACGCGATGCGAGTGCCGGACCAGCGTATGCGACCTGATAACTCGCGGACGATGCAACCTTGCCGCTGTCCCACAGCGGCGCAGTTTCGAGTTCGGCCAGGGTCGCGGCGAAGCGGATCTGATAGCCGGTCTGCGTGCCGTCGCTGTTGAGCGTGGGGAGCCGCCAGTCGAATCGCGGCTTGGCGACATCGATGCCGAGCGGCTCGCGGGCATACTCGGCGCGCAACAGCGTCGGCACTGCAGCCGGCTTGCCACGATCGCTTCCGTCACGAATGCCGTTGCCCGCACATCCGCTGACCATCGTCAGCACCATCAGGCTGATGGCTGCGGCCAGACCAGGTCGGGACTTCTGCGTCTTTTGTTCTGGCATCGCAATGCTTCCCTACTGCACCGGTTTGAGCATGCCGAGCCCGTCGAGCCAGGCACTGAGCTGATCAGTCCAGACGTCACTTTCCTTGCCCTGCTTCTTCATGCCGAAACCATGTCCGCCATTCGCGTAATAGTGCGCCTCGACTGGCTTGCCGGCGGCACGCCAGGCAGCCTCCAGCGGCTTGGCGCCGGGTGCGGTGATGCTGTCGTCGCTGGCGGCGGCAATGAACAGCGGTGGCGCACCGTCCGGCATCTTCGGCAGCGTCAGCGGGCCTGGATAGATCGCGGCGAAGAAGTCCGGCCGTTCCGTCGCATCGCCTGACACTGAAACACCGGTGCCGACGACGCCTCCAGCGGAGAAGCCGACAAAGCCAATGCGGTCGTTGGCGATGCCGAACTCGGCGGCGCGACTGCGCAGCAGCTTCATTGCCTCGCGACCGTCGGCAATCGCCGGTGGGCTGTACTTGTTCATGTCGTCGAGCAGGGCCGGACCCGGCTTGAACAGCGGCGCGAGGATCGCGAACACCTGGCCGGTGAACAGCGCGTCGGACGCGACGGTCTCGCCGAGCCGGTAGCGCAGGATGAACGACGCGATACCTCTGGACGCGAGCCAGCTCGCCACCTGTGTGCCTTCGGTATCAATCGACAGGAAGCGGAACGCCCCGCCGGGCGCGATCAGCACCGCGGTGCCCGTGGCCTTGCCGGCATCCGCGGCGAACACTTCCAGTGTCGGCGAGACGACATTCCGGACAATGCGGTCACCCCAGATCGCCTTGGTGTCCTGCTGCACCTGCTTCGAGGATTCCGAGCCCGGCGCGACGCCGGGCCAGATCTTGATCAACGGACGCTCGGGTGCAGCTGCGGTCTCTGCGGCGGACGCGACGCCGGCGCCGAACAGTGCGCACAGGCTGACTGCCGTGCTGCGAAGAAACGGGATCATCACGTGCTCCTAGAACCGCATGCCGAGCGAGACGCCAAAGAAGCGGAAAGATTCGGTGTACAGCGCATGTCCCGACGTATCCACACCCGGCGAGCTCGCCGAGCCGAGCAGGTACGGCGCGAACAGGAAGGCCGGATTGCGCTCTTCGGTCAGGTTACGCCCGAACACCGACAGCTCCCAGTCATCGCCGCCGCCACGAATACCGATGCGCGCGCCGATGATCGTGCGGGCGTCGACGTCAGTGCGCGTGTCCGGCGATGCGCTGAAGTGCATCTCCGAGCGATAGACCACGTCTGCATTGACGAAGCCGCGCGTGCCGAACGGCATATCAAATGAATAGTCCGGCGAGAACGTGACTTTCCACTTCGGCGCAACGACCAGCTGACGGCCACCGATATCCTGCGTGGTTTCCGCATCCGTATCCGGACAAACGTCGCTGACCTGGGTGCACGCGCCACGATAGCCGCCCGGATATGTCGCCGAGTTGTACAGGAAGCCGGCGTTGAACATCAGGTTTTCCGACAGGAAGCCGAGCAGGTCGAACTCGAAGCCCTTGGTGACGAGCTCCGGAATATTGGTCGGCGTGAAGCTGGCCTGGCCATTGAACACCGATGCCTGGAAATCCTTGATTGTGGTGTGGAAGATCGCAGCGTTGGCAGCAAACAGACCGCCAAACAAGGTCGCCTTCACGCCGAGCTGGTAGTCCATCGGGTATTCCGGCCGCACGACATTGATCGCGGCCGGCGTCGGCAGATTGACGTCCAGTGCAAGCGCGTTGACGCTCGGAATGAGATTGGGCGGTACGAAGACAATCTGCGGACCCTTGTAGCCGCGCGAGGCGGTGAAGTAGGCCATCAGATCATCGGTGAAGTCGAACTGCAGGCCGGCGCGCCACGACACCGCATCGATTTTCTCGCGCCCCAGCAGGTCCTGCGCCTGCGGAATGATGATCGGATCCGGCAGCAACGAAGTTGCGACACCGATATACGACGACGACACCATCTGAACGTCGTCGCGCGTGTAGCGTGCGCCGGCAATCAGTTTCAGCGGATCGGTGATCTGCAACGTGAATTGCGCAAACACTGCAGCGCTCTTGATGTCGGCGGTGTACTGGTTCGGCTGGTACAGGCCGATGACATCGCCAAGACATACGCCGAGCAGCGTGCACAACGAAATCGGAACGGTGCCCGTCCCCAGCGCAGCCAGCATGTCAGGGCCGATCAGCTGGTCGAGGTCGTTCGGTACGTGCGAATCCGAATAGAACACGCCGGCAACATACTTCAGGCGCTCATCCGCCGGTGAAGCGATACGGACTTCCTGGGTGAACACCCGGTTATTGAAGGCATTGGCATTGTTGTAGTAGTTGCCATTCATGCCATCGACGTCGATCTCGTTGTACTGCGTGTAGCGCCGCATCGCGGTGATCGAGTTGATCGTGTAGTCATTGACCAGCCATTCGAGCTGGCCCGAGTAACCCCAGGACTTGCCCTCGTTGAAGGTCGGATCGTTGTTGCAGACGATGTTGTTGTCCTCGCCGGCGAAAGTGCCATTGCAGCGCGCGATTTCCTGCGGCTCACCGGTCTCCGGATCGTTGTAGCGCTCGTAGGCGAGATAGATCTGTTCCGAGGTGTACTGCTCCTCGTAATCGGCGATCAGGTTCAGCGTCAGCGACGGTGTGATGTCCCACAGGAAGCGTGCACGCGCGCCCTTGATGTTTTGTTCGCTGTCTTCTTCGCGCACCGCGTTGTAGTAGAAGCCGCTGGTGTAGGTCTGACCGCCATTGATGCGCAGCGCGGCGGTGTCGCCGATCGGCATGTTGACGCTGGCCTGCACGAGGCGGTAGTCCCATTCGGAGCCGAGGTCGGTGCGGATACCGGCCATGAAACGACTCGGGTCCGGCGCGTTGGTGCTGATGCTGACCACGCCGGCCGATGCGTTCTTGCCGAACAGCGTGCCCTGCGGGCCGCGCAGGATTTCGACGCGGCCGACGTCGAACAGGCTGACCGACGGGGCCTTGCCGAGCACGACGCCATCGACCACCAGCGACACGGCCTGTTCGGCGGTGACGCTGAACGATTCGGTCGAGATGCCGCGAATGCTGATGCGCGTGTCGGCGTTGCCGGGCTGGCCATTCACTTCCAGCGACGGCGCAAGGCGACTCAGATCGGTGATCTGGGTAACGTTGGCCGCTTCCATCTGCTTCTGGTTGACGACCGTGATCGCAACCGGCACATCCTGCAGACGTTCGACGCGACGTTCGGCGGTGACGACAATCGAATCCAGCTTCGTCGCCTTCGGCCCGCTGGCCTCAATGACGGCGTCGGCATCGGCTTCGGCGCGCGCCGGCTCGACGGCGATCGTCGGCACGGTTTCCGCGCCCGACGGTTCCGCTGCGTCTGCGGCCGCGGAATCATTCGCTGCGTCGATCGCTGCAGCCGACGCTTCCGGCGCCGCGTCTTCCGCAGTCAGCTCTGGTTCGCTGGGTTCAGCGAAGAACGGTGCATCCGTTGCCGGTTCCATCGTCTCTTCGCTTTCCGCGGTGCTGGTCGCCTCTGACGACGCGTCCATGCCGTCCTGTGCGTAAGCACCATTGGCGGCTGCGGCGAGCAGCAACAGACTGCCCAGCGCGGTGATCGTCCCGGTTCCCTTGCTCTTCATGATGTTCTTGATCATTGGCTCAGGTCCGGGGCTCAGCGTGCGGCGCAACTGAAGTTGCTGGCGTCATCGGTCGAGCCGGTGCCTTTGTACTTCGCGGCCTGCGGATACGGGCACAGCGGTCGCGAGCGCAAGGGCTCGCCCGGCGGGAAGCCCAACATGCGGGCGTAGTCGACGGCGTACTTCGACGCAATCACTTCCTTCGGAGCCTCGCCGTTCTCGACCCAGTTCTCGAGCTTGGCGAGCATGTCGAAGTCGTTCGGGCCGGGACCACCCAGGCAGTGCGCCATGCCCGGCGCGAGGTAGAAGCGCATGAACTCGTCAGTCTTCTTCGGACCGACCTTGGCGCGTACCTTGTCGTAGTACTCGATCGTGCCCAGTGCGGTCAGCGCAGCATCGGCCCAGCCGTGATACAGGATCAGCTTGCCGCCGCTGCGCGCGAATGCGCTGAGGTCGGGGCTGGCGTTGATGATGCCTGCGGCCTTGGTCTCGCCGAGCGCGATGTCCTTTTCGTAGTTCATCTTCGACAGGTCCCAGTTCGGATCGCCGAAGACGATGTAGCGGAAGAACTCCGTCGAGAAGAAGGCGTGCTTGGACACCGGCGCCGTGATCCACTCGCCCCACTGCACCGCCTCGACGCCCGGCGGGAAGCCCGGATAGATCGGCTTGTTCTTCGCGTCGACCGGGCCCTGGTAGATCTTCTTGACCAGCGTGACCTGTCCGGCGGTCAGGCAGTCGGCGCTGTCGGCGCCCTTGCACTGCAGAACCTTGGGATCGAACTTGCACTGCCGCGGATCCTCGAGCACCTCGTCCTTGACGCCGTCGAGCGCATCGCATTTCTCGAGCACGGCCTTGGTCAGCAGCTGCAGCTTCGCATCCGGCATGCCCTCCTTAGTCGCGGCCACGGCACGCGCATTCCAGGCCATGCCGGCGAGTGCCTTCGTCCAGGGGTTGGCCGGTGCACCAGAG
>JALYJV010000258.1 GCA_030775105.1 Pseudomonadota bacterium
GCCCGTACCGGACTCTGCGCGCGGGCTGCCACCTGGACGACCGGAACTGTCGTCATTGTTCCAGCTTTCCGGCAAACCCGGTTCCTGCCCGGCCATGATGCGACGGATCTGCTCGGAGTCGATCGTCTCGTACTTGAGCAAGGCGTCCGACATCTTGTGCAGCTTGTCGACATTGTCTTCGAGAATGCGCTTGGCGCGCGCGTAGTTCATCTCGATCAGCTTGCGCACTTCCTGGTCAATCGCATGCGCGGTGTCATCGGACACGTGCTTGGTCTGCGTGACCGACTTGCCGAGAAACACTTCACCGTTGTCTTCCGAATACGACAGCGGACCGAGACGATCCGACAGGCCCCACTTGGTGACCATGTTGCGGGCAATCTCGGTCGCACGCTCGATGTCGTTCGATGCACCGGTCGTGACCCTCTCAGGTCCGAAGATCAGCTCCTCGGCCAGACGTCCGCCGAACAGCGAGCAGATCGACGAATTGAGCCGCTGCTTGGTGTAGCTGTAGCGATCTTCTTCCGGCAGGAACATCGTCACGCCCAGCGCGCGACCGCGCGGGATGATCGTGACCTTGTAGACCGGATCATGTTCGGGCACCGACAGGCCAACGACGGCATGGCCGGCCTCATGGTATGCGGTGAGCTTTTTCTCTTCCTCGGACATGACCATCGAGCGGCGCTCGGCGCCCATCATGATCTTATCCTTGGCACGCTCGAAATCGTCGTGATCAACCAGACGCTTGTTCGAACGGGCAGCAAACAGCGCTGCCTCGTTGACGAGATTCGCCAGATCGGCGCCGGAGAATCCCGGCGTGGCGCGCGCAATGATGTCGGTCTTGACGTTGTCGGCCAAGGGCACCGCGCGGATATGCACCTTGAGAATCTGCTCGCGACCGCGCACGTCGGGGAGCGGCACAACGACCTGACGATCGAAGCGGCCCGGACGCAGCAGCGCCGGATCGAGCACATCGGGACGGTTGGTCGCGGCGATGACGATCACACCTTCATTGCCCTCGAAGCCATCCATCTCGACCAGCAACTGGTTCAGCGTCTGCTCGCGCTCGTCATGACCGCCGCCCAGACCGGCGCCGCGATGACGACCTACCGCATCGATTTCGTCGATGAAGATGATGCACGGCGCATGCTTCTTGGCCTGCTCGAACATGTCGCGCACGCGCGACGCACCGACGCCGACGAACATCTCGACAAAGTCGGAACCGGAAATCGTGAAGAACGGCACGCCGGCTTCGCCGGCAATCGCCTTGGCGAGCAGCGTCTTGCCGGTACCCGGCGAACCGCACATCAGCACGCCGCGCGGAATCTTGCCGCCGAGTTTCTGGAACTTGCCCGGATCCTTGAGAAAGTCGACCAACTCGCCCACTTCCTGCTTGGCCTCTTCCACACCGGCCACGTCGTTGAAGGTGATCTTGACCTGGTCGGCGTTGAGCATGCGCGCGCGGCTCTTGCCGAACGACATCGCACCGCGGCCACCGCCGCCTCCCTGCATCTGGCGCATGAAATAGACCCAGACCGCAATCAGCAGCAGGATCGGGAAGGCATTGAACAACAGCTGCAGAATCCAGGGCGTTTCCTTGGGCATCTCACCGCTGAACTTGACCTGATGCTCAAGCAGGGTACCGACCATCGAACGGTTGTCGGTTTCTGGGCTGGTCGTCACGAAACGTGAGCCGCCCTTGAGCTCGCCACGGATCGCCTGACCGGTGATCGCGACTTCGGCGACATTGCCCTGTTCGACCTGGCTGATGAACTCCGAGTACGCCAGTTCCGGCTGACCACGCGAGCGCGACGAGAAGCTCTGGAAGACGCTCATCAGCACGACGAGTATCACCACCCAGAGCAGCAGATTCTTGGCCAGATCGTTCAAAGTCATTCCTCAATACCGGCATCGGTTCGCGAAGGGAATCGCGCCCATGCAACCGGAAGCACGGGAGTACTACTCAAAAAACTGCGACTCAATCTGCCTGTTTCGGCAGCCTGTCCGCAAGCTTGAGCCGAACAGCTGATTCAACACTACACCGCGCGAAAGTTGCGCGCCAGCAAGTAAACCTCACTACTGCGCTGACGCGAGGCCTTGGGCTTGCGGATCGCCACGGTTTCGAACGCCTGACGCAGGGATTTCAGGTAGGCCTCGAAGCCGTCACCCTGGAACGCCTTGACCAAAAAACTGCCCCGCGGTTTCAGATGCGCCTTGGCGAATTCGAAGGCGAGCTCACACAGATACATGCCGGACACTTGGTCGGTGATGCCCACACCACTGATATTGGGGGACATGTCGCTCAAAACAAGATCGACCATCTGGTCGCCAACGCGCTGCTCAAGCTGCAGCAGCACACTGTCTTCGCGGAAATCACCGAGGATGAAGTCAACGCCGGGCAGCGGCTCCATCGGCAGGATGTCGAGGGCGAACAACTGACCACGACCCCCGAGCATGGGCCGGGCGACCTGGCTCCAGCCGCCGGGGGCGGCGCCGAGATCCACCACGATCTGGCCCGGCTTGATGATGCGGTCGCGTTCCTGGATTTCGGTCAGCTTGAACGCCGCCCGCGAACGCAGCCCCAGCCGCCGTGCCTCACGCACGTAAGGGTCGTTTTCGTGCTCAGCCAACCATTGCGCTGAACTGGGACGGCGTTTTGAACTCATTGTCGGACGGCGTGTTGCGCCTCAGTGGCTGGGAGCTGTGCGCCAGGCCAGTCTCAGTCTCAGGCAAATTTACCTGAAGCCCCTATATGTAGTGCACCTTGATGATTTCAAGCTCGCGCGCGCCGGCCGGCGTCACGACCTGGGCAAAGTCGCCCTCGCCGCGGCCAATCAGGGCCCGGGCGATTGGTGAGTTGATCGAGATCAGGCCCTTTTTGGCGTCCGCCTCGTCCTCGCCGACCAGCTGGTAGCGCAGTTCTTCGCCGGTATCGGCATCCGCGAGGTCAACCGTGACTCCGAAAATGACCTTGCCCGTCTGCGGAAGCTGCGTGACATCAATGACTTGGGCGTTGCCAAGCTTGCCCTCGATCTCGCTGATCCGGCCCTCGTTGAAGCCATGCTGCTCACGCGCGGCGGCGTACTCGGCATTTTCCTTGAGATCGCCCTGTTTACGGGCTTCGTCGATGGCTTCGATGATCTGCGGACGCAGCTCGCTCTTGCGGTGACGCAGTTCTTCGCGCAGCTGTTCGGCACCACGTGCCGTCATCGGGACCTTGCTCATAGGATTTCTTCAGGCAAAAAAGAGTCCCACCGCTGATTGGCGGCAGGATTTTGGATTAGTCAAAAACACCATGCGAAACCGCCGCTTGGACGCTAGATTGATGGCGCCGTCGCGAGCGGGGCCGTTCATGGTACCGATTAGAGGGTGGCGTGCAAGCTCTGCAGGCGGTTGACGTCGAGGCTGTCGAGGTGATCCATCGCGACCGCGGCGGCCAATGCACCGGCAATCGTCGTGAAGTAGCAGATCTTGTTCTGGATCGCCGAGGCGCGGATCGAACGCGATTCCTCGATCGACTGCTTGCCTTCCGTCGTGTTGACGATGAAGTGGATCTCGCCGTTTTTGATCATGTCGACGCAATGCGGGCGGCCTTCCTTGACCTTGTTGACCCCCTCGCTGGTGACACCTGCGGCCTTGATCGAGGTCGCCGTGCCGTGCGTCGCAACGACGCGGAAGCCCTTCTCGACGAGGATGCGCGCGAGCTGCACCGCCTTGCGCTTGTCGGTGTCGCGCACCGAGATGAACGCCGTGCCGCTGCGCGGAATGTTCATGCCCTGCGCCAGCATCGCCTTGTGGAATGCCTCGCCGAAGTGGGCGCCGACGCCCATGACTTCACCGGTCGAGCGCATTTCCGGGCCGAGCAGCGGATCGACCGACGGGAACTTGTTGAACGGGAACACCGCTTCCTTGACCGAGAAGTATCGCGGAATGATTTCCTTGATCACACCCTGCGATCTCAGCGACTGCCCCGCCATGCAGCGCGCGGCAATCTTCGCCAGCGGCCGGCCGGTCGCCTTGGACACGAACGGCGAGGTGCGCGAAGCGCGCGGGTTCACTTCGAGCAGGTAGACCAGATCGCCCTGCACCGCGAACTGCGTGTTCATCAGGCCGACGACGTTGAGTGCCTTGGCGAGCTTGACGATCTGCTTGCGGATGTCGTCCTGGACCTTCTTCGACAGCGAGTGCGCCGGCAGCGAGCAGGCCGAGTCGCCGCTATGCACGCCGGCTTCCTCGATGTGCTCCATGATGCCGCCGATGACTACATCCGTGCCGTCACACAGCGCATCGACGTCGACTTCGATCGCATCGTTGAGGAAGCGATCAAGCAGTACCGGCGAATCATTCGACACCGTCACTGCTTCGCGCATGTAGCGCTGCAGGTCTTCATCGTCGTAGACGATTTCCATCGCGCGGCCGCCGAGCACATAAGACGGCCGCACGACCAGCGGATAGCCGACCTTCTTCGCCACGGCGAGCGCCTGCTTGTCCGATTTCGCGGTGCCGTTCGGCGGCTGCAGCAGGCCGAGCTTCTCGACCAGCTTCTGGAAGCGCTCGCGGTCTTCGGCGAGGTCGATCGCATCCGGCGTCGTGCCGATGATCGGTGCGCCGGCCGCTTCGAGTGCGCGCGCGAGCTTGAGCGGCGTCTGCCCGCCGAACTGCACGATCACGCCCTTGGGTTTTTCGAGATCGATGATTTCCATCACGTCTTCGAACGTCAGCGGCTCGAAGTACAGGCGATCCGAAGTGTCGTAATCGGTCGACACGGTCTCCGGATTGCAATTGATCATGATAGTTTCGTAACCATCCTCACGCAGCGCCAGTGCCGCGTGCACGCAGCAGTAGTCGAACTCGATGCCCTGGCCGATGCGGTTCGGACCGCCGCCGAGAATCACGATCTTCTCACGGTCAGTCGGTTGCGCTTCGCATTCCTCGTCGTACGACGAGTACAGGTACGCCGTCGAGGTCGGAAATTCGGCAGCGCAGGTGTCGACGCGCTTATAGACCGGACGCACGCCGAACTTGTGGCGCGCACGGCGGATCGAGTCTTCCTTGACGCCCATCAGCATGGCGAGGCGGCGATCCGAGAAGCCCAGGCGCTTGTAGCGGCGCAGGTCGTCGGCTGCAATCTTGCTGACCTTCTGTTCGGCAATTTCCGACTCGACTTCGATCAGCTCGGCAATCTGGTCGAGGAACCAGCGGTCGATCTTCGAGGCCTGAAATACATCCTCGACGCTCATGCCGGCCCGGAACGCATCGCCGACGTACCACAGGCGCTTGGCGCGCGGAATCGCGAGCTCGGTACGGATGCGCGCGAGCGATTCGGCGGAATGATCCTGCACCTGCGGATCGAAGCCGTCGGAGCTGACTTCCAGACCACGGATCGCCTTCTGCAGCGATTCCTGGAAATTGCGGCCGATGGCCATCACTTCGCCGACCGACTTCATCTGCGTCGTCAGGCGCGAGTCGGCCTGCGGGAACTTCTCGAAGGTGAAGCGGGGAATCTTGGTGACGACGTAGTCGATGCTCGGCTCGAACGAAGCCGGGGTTGCACCGCCGGTGATGTCGTTCTGCAGTTCGTCGAGCGTGTAGCCAATCGCTAGCTTCGCCGCGATCTTCGCAATCGGGAAACCGGTGGCCTTCGAAGCCAGCGCCGATGAGCGCGACACGCGCGGATTCATCTCGATGACGATCATGCGGCCGTCGTCCGGATTGATCGCGAACTGCACGTTGGAACCGCCGGTATCGACGCCGATCTTGCGCAGCACCGCGAGACTCGCGTTGCGCATGATCTGGTATTCCTTGTCAGTCAGCGTCTGCGCCGGCGCAACCGTGATCGAGTCACCGGTATGCACGCCCATCGGATCGAAGTTCTCGATCGAGCAGACGATGATGCAGTTGTCCTTGGTGTCGCGGACCACTTCCATCTCGTACTCTTTCCAGCCGAGCAGAGACTCTTCGATCAGCACTTCCTTGGTCGGCGACAGATCCAGGCCGCGGCTGACGATGTCTTCGAATTCCTCGACATTGTAGGCGACGCCGCCACCGGTGCCGCCCAGCGTGAAGCTCGGGCGAATGATGGCCGGATAGCCGATCGTGAGTTGAATCTCGCGTGCTTCATCGAGGCTGTGGGCGACGCCGGAGCGCGCCGAACCAAGTCCAATTTCAGTCATCGCGTCGCGGAATTTCTGGCGGTCTTCGGCGACGTCGATCGCGCGCTCCTTGGCGCCGATCAATTCAACACCGTACTTCTCGAGCACGCCATTGGCCGACAGTTCAAGCGCACAATTGAGTGCGGTCTGACCACCCATCGTCGGCAGCAGCGCGTCCGGGCGTTCCTTCTCGATGATCCGCTCCACCACCCGGGCG
>JALYJV010000259.1 GCA_030775105.1 Pseudomonadota bacterium
CCATCAGGCCCTTGCCCGCTGCATTCCGGCTTCCCTGAAAGCATGCCAGCGGCAGCAGGATCAGAATTGCGAATGCCAGACAGATCCAAGAAACCGGTAGAAGGAACATATAGACCTTGGCAGCAGCTGATGCGATGGCATCATTCATGAGCGGTATCTCGTTGTGAAATTGGTGGGAAGGTAACGAAGCCTAGTAGCACCTAATCTCGACGCTGGCTTCGCTTTTGCACTGACCAGCCCAAGGGCCATCGTCGTCTTTGGAAGTGAACGAGCAGTAGGTAAGACCACTGGACGCAGTGAGGAGGGCCCATAAGAGGACCCATTCACGAGTCTTTGTGTCCATCCAGCCTGCGGGAATGAGCGCCTCAACTATGGGGAGAACGATGGGGATAAGCCACAGGCTGAAAACCGCAACAGACGCCAGTACAAGGACCGCCAATACAATGAATTCGGCCATTGCGATCGGCTCTTATCCAAGTACCGTGCTGATGATCGGCTTGCAATGATCCGCACTGTCGCAAGCAGATCCGTACAGAAGAACGTAGGCTGCCGCAGAGCACAGGCCGAAAGCCCAAAGGCCCAACCGAGCCTTTCTTGTTCCGTCCTTAATCCCAGCCCTCAAGTAAACCGTTTGGAAGCACTCCCGTCGTTCCTCCTCGCTCTCCCCTCTCATAGGAGGCGAAGAGCCAATGTTTGCCACTATGACTAGGGGAATAACCCAGCCCATGATGTTGTGGCTAAGGCCGATGAAATAACCAACAGTCATGCTGGCTATGCCGATGATTCCAGCCAAGACGATCCACGCTTTGGGTTTGCGGACGCCGACGAAGAGGACGTTTTGGGTCCATCGGTAGACAGTGTAGGTGGCGAAGCCGAACAGGAATATCTTGAGGACAGCCCAGGCAAACGTAACCATGCTTTCTCCCCGCTGGTGGTCGGGGAGTTGATAAGCCTCGTCTAAGGAGAACCGCGCGGGCCTTTAGGCTTTCGCCCTGGACATACACCCGCGCCTCCCCGACCGTAGGTCAGGGAGTGCTTTTGCGGTGCACAAAACCGCTTAGACGAAGGGTTATCAAGCCCCGAGCCAGCAATTGCGCCGGCCTGATTGAATCCTACCACTGGGCTTCCTCTGAAGGGCGTTAAGCTAGAAGCTGGATCGAGTAGGTAGCTCGTGAGCGTTAGGTTCCGAAAGGAGCAAGAGAATGATGTCGATAGTGATTGATCTATTGCCCGCGTCGATCGAAGACGAGCAGCTCTCTTTGAGGCTGTGTGGAGGCGTACCGGAGCCGTACTACTGTGGCGACGAGACCCAGCTTGAGCGCTGGGCAATGCGTCGGATCTGCGCGCAGACAGGCCAGTCGTTTCGTAGGCCCGAACGATATAGCCCGCTTGCCGATCTCGAATGAATGGCTGCCCTCAGAATCGACCGTTTGGGGGCATGATTGGGGGCATGGCCGTTAGTGGCTTACAAAAAAACATATGTAAAGCAATTATGTAAATTTACTATTCGAGTCCAACTCGCAGCCATAAGATTCAAGGGCTTGCCGAAAGGCAAGCCCTTTTTCGTGGACCCCATTGCGCTAGCCATCTTCGCCAGATTGGAATCACTGCGGCATGCCCGTACGCAGAATGAGCGAATGCACTGCACGGCGGTCCCGGTGACGGTGGAAGTGAGTGCGCCCCCTACTTGCCCCGACTCGTTGCTCGCCGGAGTGCGGCAGGAATCTTGCAGCTCTCCAGCGCGCGCTGCATCAGAGGTTTGGCCCAGGTCGGCGTTGCCTTCAGGGCCTTGGCCGTATCCGGATAGAGGATCTGTTTGCCTTCGATGATGAGGACATCGACCGGTCTTGGCCGTCCGCCTGCATCCTCCTCACTGTTGTCCCACACACGCAGACTCGCCTGGGTGCCGATGAATCCCAGAACATTCTCACGACTGGTGACGTACCGTTCCCGGATTTTCTCCTCGGGAATATAGTGGCCACCCCGTTTCACACGCGCTGCGACGCGTCGAAGGTGAAGCTCGATGCTGTTGAGTCCGACGAAGTAGATCGTGACCGGGCGGCCCCGTGCCAAGGCGCGGAACAGCTCCGTGATGATGCTCTTGCCACCGAGCGTGGTTTCAAACGTGTATGAGGTGCTGTTGTCGATTGCGCGCGTGAGCGCATCGAAGCCTTCCTGCCAGCTACGGGCATTGGCCTCGAATTCATCGAAGCCGGCCTTCACATAGTCGCGGGTGCGTTCGTCGGGGTTGAAATAAGGTGCCCCGTTATTCTTCGCGTACTGTCCGATGATCGTGCTTTTGCCCGCGCCGTTGACGCCTGCGGCGACGATGATCTCGCCTCGACGCTCAGGCACGCCGAGCCACCTTGCGGGTGCGGGTGGTGGACTTCGTGCTCCGCTGCAGACTGTCGCGCAGCGCCGCCGTGTCGATAGACATCAGGCCCTTCATGACGGCAACGCTTTCGGGCTCCTGCATCCGGGCGATCATTTTCTCGAAATCGCGCTCAAGACGCACGAGCGGAGATGGTGCCGACCGCAGCGATGCAACAAGCCGCTCATACAGCGCCGGAGAGACGACATACGCTGCCGGTTTGCCGTGCTTCATCAGCGACACGGCCTTGTTTTTGACGGCAGTGGCCAGCACATCGCCGAAGCGGTTCTTAGCTTCGGTGGCATTCATATGTTCGACTTCGATGATGGTGGACATTCCAATCTCCGTTCAATGTGAATCTCGCGTAGCGAATCCAGTGTCCCTCGCCCGCGAAGCGGGTGGTGGGGAGAGGGCGGCCATGCCCAGCACGAGATTCATTTTTCGGGGCGCCTCTGGTGGCATAGACGTCAAGGCTGCACAATAATAGCTAATATAAGTAATATTAGCCATTATTCGTCCGATCTCGGACAGACATGGTTGGCGCTGGTCCAGAACTGACCAGATCGAGCTATCCAAGGGATTGCCGAGAGGCAGGCCCTTTTCGTTGAGGGTCGTTCTGGCGGTGTTTCCGTTACGGCGTGGGGACAGCAGTTTCCACCGGCGCGGGTTCTGCTACGGGCGCAACCATGCCGCTCGGAGGCGCAGCTTCAGTCGTCGGCACACTGACTGGCACCGCAAGTGCTGCCTGCTTCAAGCCTTCAATCTTCTGCCGCAACAGATCGGCGCATGCACTGCATGCGGTCTGCGTGGCAAGTCCGTTGAGACTGGCGATCTTGCGTTCCAGTGGCTCGGCGCTGGCTTCGGTCTTTTCCGCAATGCGCTGGTAGCTTGGTTGCAGCATTTCGGTCAGCTGATGATCGAGATTGCTGAGGCTCTCGATACTTTGCGTGTCGAGGTTGCGGAGGTCGCCCACCGTCATCAGCTGCTTGAGGCGGCGTTGTGCGGATTCGGCATTGCGCAGCGCCGGCAGTTCCGGATCGACATTGCCGGCCAGCGCGGTGGTCCAGGCCGGATAGTTGCGCGCCTCGGCGAACAGCGCCGTCGCGGATTCCCAGATGGTGGCGTTCTGCGACTGGCCGCGCACGGCAACCGAACGGATGCAGGCATCGAGTGGTTGCGCGCGATCGATGAAGTGCTCGCGCCAGTAGGCATCGCTGGGCGTAGACAGCAGCGTGTATTGCTGGGCGAGCTGCAGCAGGCGGCTGGTGTAGCGCGCGCCTGAGTAGTCGGCCTGTGCGCGGCGCGTTGCGAGCAGCAGGTCGCCGCGCGCCATGATCTGGCGTTCGTACTCAAGCTGCTTGCGCGCGAGATTGCCGGAGGCGAGCAGGGCGCGGTATTCACTCCAGACCCGCTCGTCGGCCTCGCAGGACACGGCGACGCCGATGAAATCCTTGATCGAGCGGAAGTCGGTGACATCCAACTCGAAGCGCACGTAGGCCTGTGCCGGATTCCAGGGCTTACCGTCGGTCGAACACAGTCCGGTGGGCGACTTCTTGACATCGCAGCGCGACAGCTGCGGCGGTGCCTGCAATTCCATCGTCGTCGAATTCAGCAACACGATGAACTGGCGGCCATCGAGCGCGAACAGGCCCTGGTCCGCGCGCAGGCCGAGCAGGGTCTTTTCTTCCCAGGGCTTCTTCGTCGTCTGGATCTCGTCGGACAGCATTGCGCCGAGCTTGGTCGACAGGCCGGCGGCGACGGACGCGCCGGGGATCAGGCTCATGCCGATCGAGATCGCAGGTTCGGCGGTCGCCACTTCGAGCAGGTTCGTCACCCACTTCGCCTTGTCGCCTGGCACGCCGCGCACGAAGATCTGCAGGTGCGGTGATTTGGACAGCGACTCCGGATCGATGAGCACGCCTTCGCTGAGCAACGCGTTGTTGACCACCGAGGTCATCGTCTTGCCGGCCTGGATGTCGTACAGCAGCACCGGGATTTCCGGATCGGCATCGGCGGCGAAGCTGGCGACCGTGCCGCGGCCGAATTTCGCAGAGATCAGCAGCATCGCCGGGCGATCCTTCTCGTCGCCGAAATCCATCGCGCGGCCGTTGGCGTCGAGGTTAGAGCTGACGAAGATGCGCAGGTAACCGTCCTCGTACTGCGTGCGGCTGGCATCCATTTCCTCGCCGCTGACCGGCGAAGAGCTGAGCTTGACGAACTCGGACTTGTTGCTGCAGCCGACACTGAATACAACGCTGGCGAGCAGCAGGGATAGCAGGGATTTGCGCATGGAGCCTATGACCACAGATTGGCCAATAGTATCCACCCGATTCGCAGCGCTGGCGACTGCGCGGCTTCATTCAGCGTTCAGAATGCGGCAGGAATGCGCTAGGCTCGCTACTCATTGAAAGCGGAGAACGGCGATGCGAAAAGCGGATCGAACAAAGCTGCTGGCCGGTCTGGTGATGGGCACGTACCTGCTGACGGCGTGCACGGGCAAGGCGGTTGTGCCTTCAGCGGACGCTCCGGCGCCGGCCGTGGTATCGGAAACGCAGCGCATCAACGAGTGGTTCGAGGCGCGCTACGAGGAGCAGCTCCAGTTCAGTCCGATCGGGCTGACCTTCCTCGGCCGCAAGGATCAGTACGATCAACTCGACGACATGTCGATCGCGGCGGCCGACAAGCAGCTGGCCTGGCAGAAGGCGAGCGTCGAGCAGATGAAGACACAGTTCGACTACGACGCACTGTCGGACGAGGCGAAGACCTCGTACGACATCTGGGCGAAGCAGTACGCGCAGGCCGAAGAAGGCTCGCGCTACCGGCGCAATGGCTACATCTTCGATCAGATGAACGGCATGCAGTCGTTTCTGCCGACTTTCCTGATCAGCTTCCACAGTGTCGAAACCGAATCCGACGCGCAGGCGTACATTTCGCGCATCAGGCAGGTGCCGCGCGCAATGCAGCAGTTGCTGGCGCAGACGCAGGACTATGCAAAACAGGGCATCCGCCCGCCGCGCTTCGCGCACGAAGGCGTACTCGAACAGTCACGCAAGATTATCGCCGGCGCCCCGTTCGGCAAGGGTGAGGATTCGGCGATCTGGGCCGATGTGCAGGCCGACATCGACGCGCTGGCGGAAAAAAGGCTGATCAGTACCGAGCGTGCGACGGCGCTCAAGAACGAGGCGCGCGCCGCGCTGGTCGAGCAGTTCAAGCCGGCCTACGAGGAGCTGATCGCGTTCGTCGAGTCCGACATGCCGAAGGCCGCAGTCAATGCGACCGGCGTCAGCACGCAGCCGGATGGCGAGGCCTACTACAAGTACCGCCTGGCGCTGCAGACCACCACGGCGATGACCGCCGAGGAGATTCATCAGAAAGGGCTCAGCGAAGTCGCGCGCATCCGCGGCGAGATGATCGCCCTCAAGGACAAAGTCGGCTTCAAGGGTGATCTGCAGGGGTTCTTCAAGTTCATCAGGACCGACAAACGTTTCAAGTTCCCGAACACCGACGAGGGCAGGCAGGCGTATCTCGATGCCGCGATCGCCGCGATTGCCAACATCAAGAAGGAGCTGCCGACCTACTTCGGCCTGCTGCCCAAGGCCGATCTGGTCGTCAAGCGCGTCGAGGCGTTCCGCGAAGAGGACGGCGCGGCACAGCACTACTTCCCGGCGACGCCGGACGGCTCACGGCCGGGCGTGTACTACGCGCATCTGTCCGACATGAACGCGATGCCGATTCCCGAACTGGAAGTGATCGCCTATCACGAAGGCCTGCCTGGCCATCACATGCAGTTCTCGATTGCGCAGGAGCTGACGGGCGTTCCGACCTTCCGTACCCAGGCTGGTTTCACCGCGTACGCCGAGGGCTGGGGCCTGTATTCAGAGTGGCTGGCCAAGCAGATGCCGAACACCTATCAGGATCCGTACTCGGAGTACGGCCGGCTGACGTCGGAGATGTGGCGTGCCGTGCGTCTGGTCGTCGACACCGGGCTGCATGCGAAAGGCTGGACCGAGAAGCAGGGCATCGAGTACTTCGGCGCCAACACTTCGATTCCCGCCGCTGCCGTTCAATCCGAAGTGCGCCGCTACCTGATCATGCCGGGGCAGGCGACGGCGTACAAAGTCGGCATGCTGAAGATCCAGGCGCTACGTGCGCAGGCCGAAGCCAGGCTCGGCGCGCGTTTCGACATCAAGGGCTTCCACGACGCCGTGCTCGGCGGTGGCGCGCTGCCGCTGGATCTGCTGGAACGGCGTGTGGATCAGTGGGTGAAGGCGGAGCAGGCGAAGGGGGCCTAGCGCCCAGGTGATTCTGGTCAGAATTTACACATAAGCCCGTTCGTGTCGAGTGCCGTGCCCTAGGCACGGTGTATCGAGACACCTGCGCGACAGTGATGGCACCCCTCGACTTCGCTCGGGACAGGTCTCGATACACCGAATGCTTCGCATGCGGCACTCGATGCGAACGGGGTTTGGTTGTGATCCTGCCGAGTATTACTTCCCGGCCGGCAATGAAATAAACGGCGTCGCCCCTCCGAGCATGTACTGCGGCATCTTGCCGTCCCACTTCTGCACGGCTTCCCATTCGACGAGGCGCGGATTCGATTCCAGCGCCTGCGCGCGGATCTTGATCGACTCGGCTTCGGCCTTGGCGCTGAGCAGCTTCTGATCGGCCTGTTCGCGGATCTGCTCGGTGCGGTTCTTTTCCTCGATCGCCTTCTGCTGGGCAACGACCTTCGCCTCGACCGCGACTTCAAACTCGCGCGAGTAGGCGATGTCGGTGATCTCGAAACTGGTCACCGAGATGTGTTTGATCTTGAGGTTGCTGAGGATAGCCCCCATTGCCTCGGCCTGGGCCTTGTTGCGATTGCTGATCAGATCGACCGCATCCCATTTGCCGATGACTTCCTTGAGCGAGCCATAGACCACCTGCGGCACCAGCTTGTCGGCCCAGTCGTAGCCGACTTCCTTGTAGATGATGTGCGCGGCCGAGGAATCGAGGCCGTAGTTGAGGACGAAACCAACCTGCGCCTGCTGCACGTCCTTGGTGTAGGTCTCGGTGGAGTCCTGCCAGCGCTGGGTGCGCGTGTCGAGTTCGACGATGGTGCTGGTCAGCGGGTTATAGGTGTAGAAACCTTCCGGCAGCGATTCGCTGACCACCTCACCGAAGGTGGTCTTGACGCCGCGGTGGCCGGTGTCGACAACTTCGAATCCGCAGGCGCTCAGCGCCAACGGCAGTGCAGCAATCAGGATGAGCTTCTTCATGCGATTCACCATTGCGTAGGGAAAATACTGCGGAGCGCGCGGCGCCCCTCCTTGGAAAGCACGGCAAGCGGCCAGAGGACGGCCATCGGCAGGGCGCGCAGCGCGTTGCGTCCGCGGTTGGCACGGTCGCGCGAAAACAGCGCACTGGAAATGCTGCACAGGATCAGCAGTACCCCCACGCTAAGCCATACCCGATAAATCAACAGCAGCACGGCATAAGTCATGACGTTCAGCCCCCCTTCTGTATCCCGCCGCAGTATGCCCAATCAACCTGGCGCGCGCTGCCGGCACATGGTCTGCGATCTGTCCTCCGCAAACTGCGAGCTTGCTCACGCCAGCCGTGCCAACCACATTTGGCTCGGCAGCGCCAGATTGTGAGCGTCCGGACGTCAGGGTATGGTCGCCGGCCTCCCGAAAACCCTGATCGCTTCCGCGTATGACGCCAGCCCGTACCGCTGTACTGATTGCCCAGACCATCGCCGACGAGATCGGCGCGCAGCCGCGTCAGGTACAGGCGGCGGTGGAATTGCTCGATGAAGGCGCGACGGTGCCGTTCATCGCGCGCTATCGCAAGGAAGTCACCAACGGGCTCGACGATACCCAGTTGCGCAAGCTCGAGGAGCGTCTGGTCTATCTGCGCGAACTCGAAGAGCGCCGCGCGACGGTGATCGAATCGATCCGCAGCCAGGACAAGCTGACCGAGGAACTCGAAGCGCGCCTGCTCGGCGTCACGACCAAGTCGGAACTCGAAGACCTTTACTTGCCGTACAAGCCCAAGCGCCGCACACGCGCCGAGATCGCGCGCGAGAAGGGTTTGCAGCCGCTGGCCGATGCGCTGATGGCGGACCGTATGCTGGTGCCCCTCGAAGCCGCCGCGGCTTACGTCAACGAACAGGTTGCCGATGCCAAGATCGCGCTTGAAGGCGTGCGCGACATCCTCACCGAACAGTTTGCCGAGAATGCCGACCTGCTGGGCCGCCTGCGCACCTACATGCGCGAGCGTTCGCAGATCAAGGCGGCGGTGGTTGAAGGCCAGCAGGAAGCCGGCGCCAAGTTCTCCGACTACTTCGCGCACACCGAGCGCTGGGGCAACGTCGCCGGGCATCGCGCGCTGGCGATGATGCGCGGACGCAACGAAGGTGTGCTGAGCCTTGAAATTGAAGTCGATGCCGAAGATCCGTCGCCGTATAAGCCGGTCGAGCGCATGGTTGCCGAAGCGCATGACATCCGTGCCGACGGCGGTGTCACCGATGCCTGGCTGATGGACGTCGCGCGCTGGTGCTGGCGCGTGAAGCTGCAGACCACGATGAGCGTCGACCTGATGCTGGAGATGCGTCAGCGCGCCGAAGAGGAAGCGATCCAGGTCTTTGCACGCAATCTGAAAGACCTGCTGCTCGCCGCACCGGCGGGCTCACGGACGACGATCGGTCTCGACCCGGGTATCCGTACCGGCGTGAAAGTCGCGGTCGTCGATGGCACAGGCCGCCTGCTCGACACCTCGACGGTCTATCCGTTCCAGCCGCGCAACGACCTGCGCGGCGCGCAGGCCGAGATTGCGCGCCTGATCGCCAAGCACAAGGTCGACCTGATCGCGATCGGCAATGGCACCGCCAGCCGCGAAACCGAGAAGATGGTCACGGAATTGCTGCCGCTGCTCGCCGAGCCGCGGCCGACCAAGGTCATTGTCAGCGAGGCCGGCGCGTCGGTGTATTCGGCGTCGGAAACCGCGGCGAAGGAATTCCCGGATCTCGATGTGTCGCTGCGCGGTGCGGTATCGATTGCGCGACGCCTGCAGGATCCGCTGGCCGAGCTGGTGAAGATCGACCCGAAGTCGATCGGCGTCGGCCAGTATCAGCACGACGTCGATCAATACCGTCTTGCGCGCATGCTCGACACGGTCGTCGAGGATGCCGTCAACGCGGTTGGTGTTGATATCAACACCGCATCCGCGCCGCTGCTGGCGCGCGTGTCCGGCGTCGGCAGTTCGCTGGCGGAGTCGATCATCGTCCACCGCGACCGCAACGGCGCGTTCCGTACGCGCAAGCAGTTGCTCGAAGTCAGTCGCCTCGGTCCCAAGACCTTCGAGCAGTGCGCGGGCTTCCTGCGCATCCCGAATGGCGATGAGCCGCTCGACGCCTCGTCCGTCCATCCCGAGGCTTATGGTCTGGCGGAGAAGATCGTCAAGGCCTGCGGCCGCGATCTGCGCGCGCTGATGGCCGACAGTTCGGCGCTGAAGAAGCTCGATGCAAGGCAGTTCGTCGACGACAAGTTCGGTCTGCCGACGGTGCGCGACATCCTTGCCGAACTCGAAAAGCCGGGCCGCGATCCGCGTCCGGAATTCCGCACAGCGACGTTTGCCGATGGCGTCAACGAAGTCGTCGACCTCAAGCCGGGCATGATGCTCGAAGGCACGGTGACGAATGTCGCCGCGTTCGGTGCCTTCGTCGACATCGGTGTGCACCAGGACGGCCTCGTGCACGTCTCGCAGCTTGCCGATCGCTTCATCAAGAATCCGCATGAGGTGGTCAAGGCCGGCGACATCGTCAAGGTGCGTGTCGTTGACGTCGACCTGAAGCGCCAGCGCATCGCGCTGTCGATGCGCAAGGACGACGGCACGGCGCGACCGCCATCTGGCTCACCTGGAGGAGATCGCAAGCCGCCCGATCGTCGCCAGACGCGCCCGGCTCCGTCAGCAGCGGTGCCGCAGGGCGCGCTGGGCGCGGCGCTGCTGGAGGCGCTGCGCAAGAAGTAGTTGGCCGACGCGGTACAACGCGTTAGCTTGCTCGCACACATTGCGTCGAGGTTGCCATGCTCAAGACCCACTATCCGCTGTACTTCGCCAACCGCCCGCTGACCACCGGGCGCGATCTGGCGGTGACGGACAAGTACTCGGGCCAGGTCGCGACCCAGGTTTCGCTGGCGGATCGCGAGTTGATCGATGCAGCGATCGGCAAGGCGACACAGGCAGCGCGCGCGATGGCCGAGTTTCCGGCGTACGCGCGACAGGCCGTGCTCGAGCATTGCGTGATGCGCTTCCAGCAGCGCGCCGAGGAACTGGCGCAGGCGCTGTGCATCGAGGCCGGCAAGCCGATCAAGGACTCGCGCGGTGAAGTCACGCGTCTGATCGACACCTTCAAGTACGCCGCCGGTGAAGCGATTCGCCAGACCGGCGACTATCTGCCGCTCGACATCAGCGCGCGCGCCAAGGGTTACTGGTCGGTGATCAAGCGCGTGCCGGTCGGGCCGGTTGCATTCATCAGCCCGTTCAACTTCCCGCTCAATCTTGCCGCGCACAAGATCGCGCCAGCGATTGCGGCCGGTTGTCCCTTTGTGTTGAAACCGGCAAGTGCGACGCCGATCGGTGCCTTGGTGATCGGCGAAGTGCTCGCCGAAACCGATCTGCCCGAGGGCGCGTTCTCGATCCTGCCGTGCGCTTCCGGTGATGCCGATGCGCTGGTCACCGATCCGCGCATCAAGGTTCTGTCGTTCACGGGTTCGCCGCCGGTCGGCTGGGACATGAAGAACCGTGCGGGCAAGAAGTCGGTGATCCTCGAACTTGGCGGCAATGCCGCGTGCATCGTCGACGCCGACGCTGATCTGGACGATGTGACCCAGCGCCTCGTCTTCGGCGCGTTCTATCAGTCCGGGCAATCGTGCATCAGCGTCCAGCGCATCATTGCGCACGACGGCATCTACGACGCGCTGAAGGCGCGCCTGGTCGAGGCGACGCTTGCGCTCCAATGCGGCGATCCACGTGACGAGTCCACGTTCATCGGTCCGGTGATTTCCGAGAAGGAGGCGAAGCGCCTGGAAGGCTGGATACGGTCGGCACAATCGGCGGGTGCGAAGCTGTTATGCGGCGGTGAGCGGCATGGCGCGATGCTGACGCCGGCACTGCTGGAGAACGTGCCGCGCACGAACGAGCTGTTCTGCGCCGAGGCCTTTGGCCCCGTTGCGATCCTCAGCCGCTTCACTGAGTTTGAGTCTGCGCTCGATGAGGTCAACGACAGCGAGTTCGGCCTGCAGGCCGGCATCTTCACCCGCGACATGCACAAGGCGCGACGCGCCTGGGATCGCCTCGAAGTCGGCGGCGTCGTGATCGGCGACGTGCCGAGTTTCCGTGTCGATCACATGCCCTACGGCGGCGTGAAGTCTTCGGGTTTCGGTCGCGAGGGCATTGCCTGGGCAATCGAGCACTTGACCGAGCCGCGGATCATGGTGGTGAGGACGCCGCCTGGGGCGGCATAGGGCGCAGGATCGCGCCGGCCTCTCGATACACCGCGCTGCGCGCGGCACTCGAGGCGAACGGAGGTTTGTTGTCGGCCATATTACGACCCGTTCGGGTCGAGTGCCGGCGAAGCCGGTGTATCGAGACCGCGCGCTGAGCTTGGTCGCTAGAACACCACGACCTGCCGCACCGCTTCACCCTTCGCGAGCCGGTCGAACGCCAGGTTGATGTCTTCCAGCTTCAGCGTATGCGTCAGCAGCTTGTCGACCGGCAGGCGCCCGGCCTTGTACAACGCGATATAGCGCGGCAGATCGCGTGAGGGCACGGCGGAGCCCATGTACGAACCTTTGACCGTCCGTTCCTCGGCAACCAGACTCACCGCGGAAATCGAGAACTGCTTCTGTGGATGTGGCAGACCGACGGTAACGGTCATGCCGCCGCGGCGCGTCGCTGCATAGGCCTGCGACAGCGCGATCTCGGAGCCGGCGGTTTCGATCGCGAAATCCGCGCCACCACGCGTGGCCTCGCGGATCTCGGCAACCGTGTCCGGTCCGGCAAGAATGCAATGGCTTGCGCCGAGCGCACGCGCGAGTTCGAGCTTGGCCGGCAGCACGTCGACCGCGACGATGGGATCCGAGCCCGCAGCGACGGCGCCGAGCAGTGCGGCAAGGCCGACGCCGCCCATGCCGAAGATCACCGTGCTCTGGCCCGGCGCGACGCGCGCGGTGTTGACCACGGCGCCGACGCCGGTCATGACTGCGCAGCCGAACAGTGCAGCGATCTGCGGCGGCAAATCCTTGTCGACCTTGACCGCAGAACGCGCGGAAATGACGGTGTGATCGGCGAACGCGGAGACGCCGAGATGATGATGCAGTTCGGTGCTTTGCGTCTCATGCCAGCGCCGCGCGCCGGACAGCAGCGTGCCGGCGACATTGGCCTTGGCACCGGGCTCGCACAGCGCAGCGCGACCTTCGGCACAGAAACCGCAGTGACCGCAGCTCGGCACGAAGGCGAAGACAACCTGATCACCCGCGGCAAAGCCCGGCGTATCGGGGCCGCATCCGACGACGATGCCGGCGGCTTCGTGGCCGAGCACCATCGGCATCACGCGCGGGCGCGAGCCGTCGATCACCGAGAGATCGGAATGGCACAGACCGGCTGCGCCGACCTTGACCAGCAGTTCGCCGGGGCCGGGTGGATCGAGTTCGACGTCGACCAGTTGCAGCGGCTGCGATTGTGCGTACGGCGCGGGCAGGCCCATCTGGCGCAGCACGGCGGCGCGGACTTTCATGGCAGGGTCTCGGCAGGGCTGACCAGCAATTTTTCCAGTGCAGTGCGCAGGGCAGGAAGCAGATCGATCGGACGGCGCGTGACGCGGTCGACGAAGACGTGGACGAACCAGCCCTCGGCCGCTGCGTTCGCAAGGTCTTCACCAAACAGCGCGATCTCGTAGCGCACGCTGCTGCGACCGAGTTTCGATACGCGCAGGCCTGCGTCGACCGCGGCGGGGAAGGCCAGCGAATCGAGGAAACGGCAATGCGATTCCGCGCAGACGCCGATCGCCGCCCCATTGTGGATATCCAGCCCGCCCTGGCGAATCAGGTAGGTATTGATGACGGTGTCGAAGTAACTGTAGTACTCGACGTTGTTGACGTGGCCGTAGATGTCGTTGTCCTTCCAGCGCGTGCCGATGCGCTGAAAATGCGGATAGTGCTGGCGCTGGACAAGTTGGCTCAAAACGGTTCTCCCCCAATTGATCGGTGATCGGTCTGCGATATGGATATTAGGCCGCACCGAGTCGGCCTGCATCCGTTCGCGGAATGCGCAACAATTGCGAATACCGATAAAGACACCTGCGCCTCACGCGCAGCACGAACCGAGGAGAGTGGTATGTCGATCCAGGGCCAGATGATGAATGCCCCGCTGTTGATTTCGTCCTTGCTCAAGCATTCCGAGCAATACCATGGCGATACGGAGATCGTGTCGCGCACGGTTGAAGGAGGCATTCATCGATACAACTACGCCGCCGCCGCCAGGCGCAGCCGTCAGCTCGCCAAGACACTGCTCAAGCTGGGCGTACAGTCCGGCGATCGAGTGGCCACCTTGGCCTGGAACGGCTACCGCCACTTCGAGCTGTATTTCGGCGTTTCCGGAATCGGCGCCGTGATCCACACGGTCAATCCGCGCCTGTTTGCCGAGCAGATCGCGTGGATCGTCCAGGATGCGGACGATCAGGTCATGTTCTTCGACCTGACGTTCGCGCCGATCATCGAAAAGATGGCCGCGCAGTGCAAGACGATCAAGCACTGGGTTGCGATGACCGATCGGGCACACATGCCCAAGATCGACGTGCCGAATCTGCTCTGCTACGAGGACTTGCTGGCGGAGCAGGACGATGCATACGAGTGGCCGGAGTTCGACGAGAACGCGGCCTGCGCGCTGTGCTATACCTCGGGCACCACCGGCAATCCCAAGGGCGCGCTGTACAGCCACCGATCGATGATGTTGCACACGTTCTCGGTCTGTCTGCCTGATGTGTTCGGGGTTTCCGCCCGCGACTGCGTGCTGCCCGTGGTGCCGATGTTCCATGTCAATGCCTGGGCCGTGCCCTATGTCGTAACGATGGCCGGCGCCAAGCTCGTGCTGCCGGGTGCCGCGCTCGACGGTGCCAGCCTCCACGAGCTGTTCGAGGCCGAGCAGGTGACGATGTCGGCCGGTGTTCCGACGGTCTGGCAGGGATTGCTGCAGCATCTGCAGGCCAACCAGCTCAAGCTGTCGTCGCTGCGTCGCTGCGTGATCGGCGGCTCGGCGTGCCCGCCGGCGCTGATGCAGACTTTCGAGCGCGACTACAACACAAAGATCCATCACGCCTGGGGCATGACCGAGATGTCGCCGCTCGGCACCTTCAATACCCTGAAGAACAAGCATCTGACGCTGTCCAAAGAGCAGCAGCTTGCTGTCGAGGTCAAGCAGGGGAGACCGGCGTTCGGTGTGCAGATGAAGATTGTCGACAGCGAAGGCAAAGCGCTGCCGCACGACGGCAAGGCCTTCGGCGACCTCATGGTCAAGGGCCACTGGGTAATCAGCAGCTACTTCAAGGTCGACAAGAGCCCGCTCGTCGACGGCTGGTTCCCGACCGGCGATGTCGGCACGATTGATCCGGACGGTTATCTACAGATCACCGATCGCTCCAAGGACGTCATCAAGTCCGGCGGCGAGTGGATCGGCTCCATCGATCTCGAAAACGTTGCCGCCGCGCATCCGGCCGTTGCGATGGCGGCAGTGATCGGTGTGTTCCATCCGAAGTGGGACGAGCGCCCGCTGTTGGTCGTGGTCAGGAAGCCGGGTCAGGACGTAAGCCGCGACGAGCTGCTCGCGATGTATCCGGGCAAGGTCGCGAAATGGTGGATTCCGGACGACGTGCTGTTCGTCGATGCGATTCCGCTGACGGCGACCGGCAAGATGTCCAAGCTGCAGCTGCGCGATCAGATCAAGGGGTACACGCTGCCTGGGGCTTGATCAGCCTGCAGCCGGAGTAGCCCGGTTTTGCACAGCGAAGCCAGGAAGCCTGTCGGCATAGCGGCTCCCGGCTCCGCTGCGCGGAACCGGGCTACAGGCTCAATCTCGTTGCACCCAACAAAAAACCCGCCGGATCTCCCCGGCGGGTTTTTGCTTTCCACGAATTGCCGCTGACGCTCAGTCTTCGACAACCTTGAGCTGCACGCGACGATTCTCTTCGCGGCCTTCTTCGGTGTCGTTGGCGGCGATCGGCTGGGTTTCACCATAGCCGACCGGCGTCATGCGACCGCCATCGACGCCGCGACCGATCAGGTAGGTCTTGACCGCATTGGCGCGGCGTTCCGACAGGCCCTGGTTGTAGGCGTCGGTGCCGACATTGTCGGTATGGCCTTCGAGTTCCACTTCGAGGTCGCCGTAAGACTGCAGCGTGCCGGCGACGTCGTTGAGAATCAGCTGGGCAGCCTGGGTCAGGCGATCCGAGTCAAACTCGAACTTCACACCCTTGAGGATGAAGTTCTGCTCTGCAGCGCAGCCATTCGCGTCAACCTGCTCGCCTGGGCGCGGGGTGCGGCAATCGCCGATCAGGGCGCAACCATTCGCCAGAACCTTGGAACCTGCCGGAGTCCTCGGGCATTCGTCCATTGCATCCGGTACGCCGTCGCCATCACTGTCGAGCGGACAGCCCTGGGCGTTGACCGGCTCGCCGGCAGGTGAATCCGGGCACTGGTCCGCGGAATCGACGACGCCGTCACCATCGGTATCGGCTTCGACGGTCGGTTCCACGGCGGCAACCACTTCAACCGGCGCTTCTTCGACCGGCTCGATGTGGCCGAGTGGGAAGACGAAGCCAACATTGAACACACCGTCGGAAAACGCACCGCTGCCCGGATTCGCGCCGGCGGCCTTTTCGTCGTGCTGATCAGTGCGATAGCGCGCTTCGGCGCGCAGCAGCACGCGCGGCGTGATCGCGTACAGATAGCCCGCGCCGATGTCGAAAACGAAGGAATGGTAGTCCGCAACGGCGCCCGGATGCTTGTCGGTCTGGCCGTGCATCAGGGCCAGCAGGGCGTAGAAGTTCGGGCTGCTGTCGAACAGCGAGATCATCGAACCGATACCGATACCGCGGAACTCAGCGGAATCACCCGCGCCGGACTCGGGGTCCATCTGCGAATAGAAGCCGGTCAGCTCCAGCGTCATGTCGTCGTTGACCTTCTTGCCGACCGAGATCACGCCGCCGATCGAGTCGTCCGTGCCGCGGTCGCTGTCGACCTTGCTGAACGAGAACATCGGCGAGACGTACCACGGCCTACCTTCCAGGGCCGACGCGGTCGGCGCGGTGTCAAAGCCCTGGTCCTCGTCCTGTGCCAGCGCAGGCTGCGCTGCCCCTAGCGTCAACAGCAATGCCAGCAGCCCGTAACGGTTCTTCATTTGTAGCTCCCCTTTATCCGTCCCGACATCAGGACCGTTGATTTCGTAACTATAACAGCGGCTTTCCGCCTCGTGTCGATTCGCGGAACACCGACAAGCCGGTGTCGCGGATCAGTACTGTTGACGCGTGCTGGCCGCTATAATCCGCGCCCCGAGGCGGTGCGGGTGCTTGCACTGCCCACATCGACGTTACGCAACGAATATTCCGAGAGTCATGGAAGCCCAGCAGATCCGAAATGAGGTGACAGCCCTGCGAGTGCGTTTCGACGCGCTGCGGGGCTATCTTTGACTACGAAAACAAGCGTGACCGGCTGATCGAGGTCAACGCCGAGCTGGAAAGTCCGGACGTCTGGAACAAGCCGGAAACTGCGCAGAACCTGGGGCGCGAACGCGCCAAGCTTGAGGGCACCGTCCATTCGCTGGAGCGCGCCGATGCGTCGATGAAAGACGCCATCGAACTGCTCGAGCTTGCCGAGGCCGAAGGCGATGCAGGCACCATCGCCGAGATCTCTGCCGATGTCGAACGCCTGATCGCGATGGCGGACGATCTCGAATTCCGCCGCATGTTCAGCGGCGAGCTCGACGCCAGCAACTGCTATCTCGACATCCAGTCCGGCGCCGGCGGCACCGAGGCCCAGGACTGGGGTGAAATCCTGCTGCGCATGTACATGCGCTGGGCCGAAGGCAAGGGCTTCAAGGTCGAGCTGATGGAGCGTTCCGACGGTGAAGTGGCCGGCATCAAGTCCGCGACGATCTATGTCACCGGCGAGTACGCCTACGGCTGGCTGCGCACCGAGACTGGCGTGCATCGCCTGGTGCGCAAGTCGCCGTTCGATTCCGGCGGTCGTCGCCACACCTCGTTTTCCGGTGTCTTCGTGTCGCCGGAGATCGACGACAACATCCAGATCGACATCAACCCGGCCGACCTCGAAGTCGCGACCTTCCGCTCCAGCGGCGCCGGCGGCCAGCACGTTAACAAGACCGAGTCGGCAATCCGCATCAAGCACGTGCCCAGCGGCATCGTGGTTGCCTGCCAGACCCAGCGCAGCCAGCACGCCAACCGCGACAGCGCGATGAAGATGCTGAAGTCCAAGCTGTACGAGCAGGAACTGCAGAAGCGTTCGGTGGCCAAGCAGGCTGTTGAAGACTCCAAGGCGGATATCGAGTGGGGCAGCCAGATTCGCTCGTATGTGCTGGACCAGTCGCGGATCAAGGATCTGCGCACCAATGTCGAAATTGCCGACACCCAGAAAGTGCTCGATGGCCATCTCGATCCGTTTATTGAAGCGAGCCTGAAGCACGGTCTGTAAGGACTAGAGAATCCAGTGACTGACGAACAGCAAACACCGCAGCAGGACGAGAATCACCTGATCGCGACGCGTCGCGAAAAGCTCGACCAGCTGCGCGCCCAGGGCCAGGCGTTTCCGAATGATTTCCGTCGCGACACGCTGGCCGAATTCCTGACCGGCTGCTATGGCGAGCGCGACGCAGCGTCGCTGGAGTCCGAGACCCAGGTGTTCTCGCTCGCCGGTCGCCTGATGGCCAAGCGCATCATGGGCAAGGCCAGCTTTGGACATCTGCAGGACATGTCCGGCCGCATCCAAGTGTTCGTCCAGCAGAACTCGGTGGGCGAGGCGAGCTACGACGTTTTCAAGTCCGCCGACGTCGGCGACGTGCTCGGTGTGCAGGGCACGATCTTCCGCACCCGCACCGGTGAACTGTCGGTCAAGGTCATCAGCCTGCGCGTGCTGGTCAAGAACATCCGGCCGCTGCCGGAAAAGTGGGCGGGGCTGACGGACACTGAGGTCCGCTACCGCCAGCGCTATCTGGATCTGATCGTCAATCCGGAAGTGAAGCAGACGTTCGAGAAGCGCGGCAAGACCGTGCGCTTCATCCGTCAGTTCCTCGATGCGCTCGGCTTCGTCGAAGTCGAAACGCCGATGCTGCAGCCGATTCCGGGCGGCGCGACGGCGCGGCCGTTCGTGACGCAGTACAACGCGCTCGGTCGTGACTTCTATCTGCGCATTGCGCCGGAGCTGTATCTCAAGCGCCTGGTTGTCGGCGGCTTCGAGCGTGTCTACGAAATCAATCGCAATTTCCGCAACGAAGGACTGTCGACCCGACACAATCCCGAATTCACGATGCTCGAGTTCTATCAGGCCTACGCGGATTACAACGACGCGATGGCGCTGACCGAAACCTTGGTGCGCGATGTTGCGATCACCGTCAATGGTTCCGGGCAGCTGACGTATCAGGGGCGTGAGTACGATCTGGAGAAGCCGTTCAATTGCTGGTCGATGCGCGAGTCCGTGCTCAAGTTCAATCCAGCTCTCGACCCGGCGGTGCTTGATGACGCTGAAGCCTTGCGCGCCTACGTCAAGGAGGTCGGTGGCAATCCACAGCCGAGCTTTGGTCTGGGAAAGCTGCTGACCGAAGTGTTCGAGGCAACGGTGGAACACGAACTGCTCGACCCGACCTTCATCACCGAATACCCGACCGAAGTGTCGCCGCTGGCGCGCTGCAACGACGCCAATCCGCAGATCACCGATCGCTTCGAGCTGTTCATCGGCGGGCGCGAATGCGCCAACGGTTTCTCCGAGTTGAACGACCCGGACGATCAGGCCGCACGCTTCCGTGCGCAGGTCGCCGCCAAGGATGCCGGCGATGACGAGGCGATGGTGTTCGACGCTGACTACATCCGCGCGCTGGAATATGGCATGCCGCCGGCTGCCGGCGTGGGTCTTGGCATTGATCGTCTGGTGATGTTCCTGACCGATTCGCCGAGCATCCGCGACGTGCTGCTTTTTCCGTCGATGAGGCCGGAAGCCTGATGCTCAGCGCAGGCGTCCGCATACGCCTGCTGCGCAGGTGCTCGACGTGAATGGCACCAAATTGCTGCTGAATGCCGCGCAACAGCGCCGCTGGGTGCTGATCATGGGCACGATCGTCGCGATCGGCCCGATGTCGATCGACATGTATCTGCCGAGCCTGCCGACGCTGCAGACGCACTTCGGGGTCAGCGCGGCGGAGGTGCAGTTCACGCTCGCGGCCTATTTCGTGGGCCTCGCGCTTGGCCAGATCGCCTATGGGCCGATCGCCGACCGTTTCGGCCGCCGCTTGCCCCTGCTCATTGGTCTGGGGCTGTACAGCGTATCGTCGTTGTTGTGCGCGCTGGCGCCCGGCATCGAGTCGCTGATCGGCATGCGCTTCCTCCAGGCGATTGGCGGCTGTGCCGGCATGATCGTCACCCGCGCGATGGTGCGTGACCGGTTCGAGCCGCAGGATATGGCGCGCATCACGTCCCACCTTGTGCTCGTCATGGGCGTTGCGCCGATTCTCGCGCCGCTCGCCGGCGGACAACTGCTGGCCTGGTCCGGTTGGCAGGCGATCTTCGTGGTGCTGGCGCTGTTCGGCGCAGGCTGTTTCGCGCTGAGCTGGTTCGGCTTGCCGGAAACCCTGGTCCAGCGTGGCGAGCCACTTCAGTGGCGCCGCGTCGTGCACAGCTACGCGCGCCTGCTGTCGCATCGGCGTTTCATGGGCTACACACTCGCTGGCGGCGTTGCGACCGCGGGCATGTTTGCCTACATCTCGGGCTCGGCCTTCGTCTTCATCGAAGTCTTCGGCGTTTCACCGCAGCAGTTCGGCTGGTTCTTCGGCAGCAACGCGGCCGGCCTGATCGTCGCCTCGCAGCTCAATCGCTTCGCACTCGACCGTTATCGGGCGGAGCGCGTACTGCGCGCGGCGCTGACGTCATATGCGGGTTTTGGTGTCGTCCTCGTGCTGTGCGCCGTGACCGGCTTCGGCGGTGTGTGGGGCGTCGCCCTGCCGCTGTTCGCCTGCGTCTCCTGTCTTGGTTTCAGCTTTCCCAACGCAACCGCGGCGGCGATGGCGCCGTTCGGTGATCGCGCGGGCATGGCTTCGGCGATGATGGGCACGTTGCAATTCAGCATCGCGGCGGTGACCGGTGCGCTGGTCGGTTATTTCCACAATGGCACTGCAGTGCCGATGGCCGTGGTCATCGCAGTCTGTGGCCTGCTGTCGGTCACCCTGCTGCGGGTTCTCGTGCGCAGTCCGATGAACGAAGTCAGCGCATAGGGCATCTTCATTTCACGAGCAAGCACAGCCCGTTCGTGTCGAGTGCCGCGCGCCAGCGCGGTGTATCGAGGGTGTCGCAAAAGCGACACCGGGACAGCCCTTTGGGGTGCGGCTGCGGCATCTCGATACACCTGCTTTGCAGGCACTCGATGCGAACGGGAAGTGATGTGTTCCCGGTCTCAGCCCTCGACGAGCAGCTTGTCGACTTCAGCGAGATCGGCGCTGCCGAGGCGGCCAGCCACAGCCTTCAGGCGCAGCACGTTGAGCAGGTAGTCATAGCGCGACTGGAAGAAATTGCGCTGGGCGACGTAGAACTGCTGCTGCGCGTTGAGCACATCGACGGCGGTACGCGTGCCGACTTCAAGGCCGGTTTCGCTGGCTTCGAGCGCCGTCGCACTGGATTTGACCGCCTGGTTCAGGGCGTTGACCCTTGAGATGCCGGTGATGACCGCCTGATAGGCGTTGCGGGTATTGCGCTCGACTGCGCGTGCCTGTGCTTCGCGCTGTGAGTCGCGCTGTTCGCGCGTTGCGACCGCCTGGCGTACACGCGACTGCGTATAGCCACCGGAGAAGATCGGCAGGGTGACGCCGACAAAGGCGGCTGTGGATTGCGTGTCCTGCGGAAAGCTGCCGGACTCCGAAGTGTTGTCCTGGTAGTTCCCCTGTGCGCCCAGCGTCGGCAGATGCACCGCCTTCGCGACCTGGACTTCGCGGGCCGCGACGTCGAGGTTGAGCTGCGCAATCATCAGCGCCAGGTTGCCGTCCTTGGCGGCGGTAACCCAGTCTTCGGCGCTGTTCGGATTCGGTGCTGGCAGCGGGATTTCTTCGCGCAGCAGCGCCAGGCGATCCGCCGGTGTCTTGGTGATCTCGGCCAAGGCTTCGCGTGCGAACGACAGTGCCTGCTGGGCTTCGAGTTCGGTGGCGACCGTGAGATCGTAGCGGGCCTGTGCTTCCTGGACGTCGGTGATCGCCGACAGACCGACATCGAAGCGGCGCTTGGCCTGTTCGAGCTGACGCTCGACCGCCGCCTTCTCGGCCTGCGAGGAGCGCAGGGAATCGAGCGCGCTGAGCACGCCAAAGTATGCCTCGGCGGTGCGCACCATCAGGTTCTGCGATTCCGCGCGCAGCACCGCTTCAGCCAGTGCGACCTGGCTGTCGGACTGTTGCAGTCGGCGCCAGTTCTCGAGGCTGAAGATCGACTGGTTGAGCGTCACCGACAGGGTTTCGTCGGTACCGTAGTTGGCAATCTCGCGTGACACATTGGTCACCTCACCAGTGTCCGGATTGACTTCGGGCTGCTCGACCGTGCCGTTGGTATCGACATAGCCGTAGTTGTAGCTCGCCTGCAGCTGCGGTAGCAGTGCAGCGCGGGCCTGTGGCTTGGCCTCGACTGCGGCATCGCGGCCGAACTGCGCGGCGCGGAAGGTGGCATCGTTCTGGACAGCCAGATCGTAGGCGCGCATCAACTCGTTGGCCTGGGCCAGGCCGGGCAGGGCCAGCACAGCCGGCAACAGACAGAAAGCAAAGCGCATGAGGTTCCTCGGTCCTATTTCTATTTGTTGGCGATCAGTAACGCGGAACCGAGGGGTCCACCGACACAGACCATGCGTCTATCCCCCCGGATACGTTAGAGACATCGGTAAAACCATTGCGTTCAAGGAAGCGTGCCGCCACCTCCGAGCGCATCCCGTGATGACATAGGACGGCGATCGGGGCCTGAAGGTTTGAACCGCCGCCCAATTCTTCCAGGCGCTGCGGCAATTCCTGCAGCGGGATATGTGTCAGCGGCCCGGTGATGCGGGCACATTCCAGCTCCTCGGCGCTGCGCACGTCCAATAGATGGATGCTGCCCGAGGCAAGACGGTCGCGGAGCTCGGAGACTTCAATGATCTGCATGCGGCGGAGTCTACCGGAGCCACGGCCATGCTTGGATGTCCGGAGTCCTCGGATGTCCCGATTTCAACGCACGTAGAACGCGGTCTGGCCGATCAGCTGGCCGCTCTGGGTGACGACCCGCACATCCCAGCGGCCCAGCACTTGCTCCGGAAACGCCTGCTTGTGCGACCACGCGCGGTAGCCGGCTTCGCGGCCGCCATTGACGTCGAGCGCGATGGCATCGACCAGTTGGCCCTTGTGCAGCCAGTGGTGCACCACCTTTTCGCGGAGTCCGCGCGGCACATGGATACTGCTCCAGGCGTAGAGGCCATCGGCGCGCAGACGCTGTTCGTCAATGAGCTTGATTTCGTCTCCGGCGCTGCGTCCGGCGACGTCGACGCTGCTGGTGATGCGCATGTCGCTGACCCACAGCGTGGCCGGTGGAATTGCCACGCGCGCCTGCCACCCCAGCCAGGCCAGACCCACGGCGAGGCATAGCGCGAACACCGCGCGCAGAGGAACGACGCGCGGCAAGGCCGCATGCCAGGCCGGCACACTGACCGCAGCGAGGCATATCAGCGCCAGCCACAGGCTTTCGGTCGTCGTCAGATGCCACAGCATCGGCGCGGCCGTCAGCACGGTCACGAAGCCGGCGACCGCATGAAACATCCACAGCATTGCGCGCTTGGGGGCGACGCCGCGGTAGTAGATCGGATCAAGGATCGAAATCACTGCCAGCAGCGACATCAGCGCGGTGAACAGCAGCTGCGGCGACAGCCACGCCGTCGTCGCAAAGAAGAACGGCAGGGTGAAGAACAGGCATTCCTGATGCAGGGCCTGCGCGGCGTAGCCGAACAGCAGCGACGCCCCCGCCTTGCCGCGCCGTTCGGCCCAGGCCTTGAGTGGTGGCTCCAACAGGGCGAGCAGCCAGGACAAGGGCAGGAGGATGACCAGTGCTTGCGCGACGCGCTCCTGGCGTTCGAACCAGAAAAAGCTGGCGATGCCGGCAGCGAAACTCAAGACGGCAACGAGGTGGCGCCAGCGTGCCCAGCGCGCCTGCCAGCGCAGTTTCTGTTCCTCGGAGACGGAGATCACCGACTCGGCTATTCCGGCGACTGCGGATAGACCAGCGCCGCCAGTTCGGTGCGGCTGTAGACGCCGAGCTTGCGGTAGACGCGATAGAGGTGATTGGCAACGGTCGACGGCGCAACGCCGATCTGCTTGGCTGCCTGCTTGAACGACAGCCCCTGCGCCACGCTGTTGACGACCTCGCGTTCGCGCGAGGTCAGGCGGTCGAGCGGGCCGGCAGGCCACAGTGTCAGCAGTGACAGGTCCCCCAGCGGTTCGCAGCGGATCATCAGATCCTGGAAGCTGACCGTCTGCCCGGCCTCGGGAATCGGCAGCGGCACTGCATGCGGCGCGCGCTTGGGGAAGCGTTCATCGAGCAGGTCGAGGAAGCGCACCGTCGCTTCGTGGAAGGTGCCCTTGGCATCGACCACGGCGGCACCGGCGCCGGGTGGGCGCTCGGCATGGGTGCGGGTCAGGTGCAGGAAGAACGCATGTGACGCCGCATTGAACAGGTGGAAGGTCAGGCGCTTCTGCCGCGCATGGTCGGCTTCGGTAAAACGGTCCTTGCGGTCCTTGCGGTACAGCGTGACCAGCGAAGACATGCCGGAACGACGGTCAACGTGGCCGGTCGACAGGATGCGCGTGATGCCGAACGGTTCGAACGCACGGCGGTAGATTTCCGAGCTGAAGAACGCCTTGTCCGGCAGGACGCTGGCCATGTCCACCGGTGTATCGAGGTGCTGCAGAATGCGCGGCACGATCGGATTGATGTGCGTCGTCGATTCGAGGATCCGCGGAAACTCCGGCGGCAGGCCGTTGACCGTGACCGTGTGGAATTTCAGATCCCATGCGACGCCGCTGCCCCACAGTGCGCCGTCGTACGGGAGCGCAGTCTGGACCTGCGCCAGCGCCCAGGCCCGATATTCCGCTGGCGGCACCGAGAGCGCAGAGCGGTAGAGCCGGGCAATCAGGAGGTCGACGGGATCGGTCGATTCGGCGGTTTCGCTGGTAGGTGATGGAGCCATGCCGGAGTTTGATTGATGTGTTGTCCTTTTAAGCGCTTTTCACCGGCGACTCAAGTGAAGCGCAGCCGTCGTGCGATTGTCCCGAAGTCAATGCACTGAGGCCATCATCGGCTGGTTCCCGGCGGATTGCTTCATCGCACAGCAGCGCATCGCAGCCCGGTGCGGGCGCCAGGATTGGCACGGCTGCGCCGTGCGGCAGCCGCCAGTATCAGCAGAAAACTGGAGAGCCACTCCAGCGCGCCGCCGAAGCGGCCCTGGTCGCGGCGTTCATCGTCTCCCGCAGGTGCGGCGCTGGGCATGGGTGTCGCGCCCGGCGTTGCGGTCGGCAGGCCGCTGGCATGACGGACAGTGATGAGGGCTTCGCCCATGGCCGGCACCGTTGATTTGACCCGCACATCAGCGATGCCGTCGCCATAGCGGATGCTGCTGATCGTGCCACCGATGGCTTCCAGCGGCTGCCCTGCGTTCGCAGCCACGGTCAGCAGAGGCTCGACGGTGAGTTCAGTGAGCAGGCCGCTGTGCACGCGCAGGGTGGCGGTTTCCGCGCGGCCGTCATTGCCGTTCAGCACTTCATGGCCGAGTTCGTACGAGGGATAAGAGAACAGGCCAAATTCGGCGTGTGCGGCCGTCCAGTGCTCCGGGCGCTCGGCGCGCTCGGCGAGGAACGGGTCGGTGGCGGGATAGCCGAAGTCGACCGGATCAAGACCGCCGGCGTCGTCGCGCGCCACCAGGTTGGCAAGACGCCAGCCCCAGTAGCCGCCCAGTCCCCAGATGTCGCCGATCAACTCCGACGACACCGTCGTCGTGCTGACGAACAGCGGACCATGGCCGGGCTCGTGCAGGATCGCGCCGAGTTCGGCTTGCGAGCGGGCGGTGTCGAGGTTGCCGTCCTGCTTGAGCAGGTGCAGTTCGCGCACGACATGGCCTTCCACATGGGGGCGGCCGTTGGTCTCGACGATATCGCCATCGAAATAGCGAGCCACACGATCCTCGTGCGTGTGGCCGGAGAAATGCACGCCGACGCGGTGCGACGCCATGATTTCCCGCAATTCGAGGCGGCCTTCACCGGTCCAGGCATGGCGACGCTGCATCCACGACGGATCGTGATGCGCGAAGGTGACGAGCAGGCCCTGCGGCGTACGGGCGCGGTAGGCGGCGAGATCAGCGTCGAGCCAGGCACGCTGTTCCACCAGCACTTGACCCGCGGCGCGGGTATCGAATTCATCTTCGATCGGAAAGGGATCAAGTGCCGGCCATTCGAAGGTATCGAGCGCGGCCAGATGCAGGCCAGGGCCGATGTCGACCGCGTAGTAGAGCGGACCGAAATAGTGGTGCCACAGATGCTTGCCGTCGACGAGCGGCGGCGTGTCCCCCAGATAGTCGTCGATGGCGTAGAGATCGTGATTTCCCGAGGCAACGAACGCGGGCACTTCGAGGCGGTCGAGCAAGCGCCAGGCATCTTCGTACTCGTAGGGGAGGAGGCTCGGGTGCAGCAGAAAAGTCAGGTCGCCGGTGACGAGAACGAAATCCGGACGGACCAGATTCACTTCGCGGATCGCACGTGCGAGCGCTGCCCAGCGCTCGCTGTTCATCGGGTTGCCGACTGAGCGTTCGAGGAACTCCAGCACCTGCATGAACTCGCCGCGCGCGATCGCGTCTTCGGCGACGCCGACCACGGCACGGACATCGCCTGCATGCGCGTCGGACAGCACGACCACGCGTGGCCGTTGCGGGTACTCGCCGACAATCGATACGGCGCGGCGCTGCATGTCGGTGCCCGACAGGCCGCTGAGCAGGCCGAAACCAGCGACCGACACTTCGAGATCGTAGAGGTCGGGCAGCAGGTCGACTGGCAGCGTGTAGTCGAGCCTGTCGACCTGGCGTCCGGGCCAGATCCGGCTGGGCACCGCAGTCTGCGTGCGCAGAGGCACGCCCAGCGCGATACGCGGACGCACCTGACCAAAGCTTGGCGTCAATGTCGCGTCGACGATGTCCGGGTTCGGCGCCGCGCCCGCGGCGATTTCGACGCTGAGCACTTCGCCGGTGCGCAGGATGATGGGCACGCCGGACAACGGTGCGAGCAGGGATTCGATCTTGGGATCGGCGTCCAGTGGCAGCGGTACTTCGACCGGGGTGCCTTGCGCAGATGCCGGAACGGCAATCACCAGCGGCAGCCAGACCAATGCCGCGGTGAAGAACAAGCGCGATGTCATATTTCGGGCGCGCCTTCAGACCTTGAAGCCATGGGCGCGGGCAAGCGCGCCGAGTTCCGCCCATTCCAGATTGTGGTGAGCCATCCGGATATCGGCGCTGCTGAGCTTGCCAACGCCGAGACCGGGAAGCTGCGGCAGCGGATTGGGCAGGCCGGTGCTGCATTCCACACCGAACGGACCCATCGGCACGTCGAAGGCCGGCGCATCGCCGCGCAGCGGATTGTCGAAGTCCAGCGCGTAGGCCATGTTCAGGGACCAGTCGCCGCGGGCGCCAAGTGTGGGCATTCCGAAGCGCCAGCACAGCATGTTGAGTACCGAGTTGATGTCGAACTGCAGCTTGCAAACCTGTTTCGGTGCGCGCGGGCCGATCAGCATGCAGGGTGTGCGGAAGCCGAGACGGCCGTCGTTCGGCAGTGCCGCTTCGCTGGCGGACACCGGCGCCTTGGGTGGCGCCACGTGATCGTAGAAGCCGCCCCATTCGTCGTAGACGACAACCATCAGTGTCCGCGACCACTGAGGCCCTTGGCGGATCGCGTTGTAGACGCTGTTCATGAACGCCTGGCCGTTGCGGACGTCGGCCTGCGGGTGATCGTCGTTGCTGACGCCGTTCGGACTCTCGCCGAGGAAGCGTGGATCGACGATCGATACGTTCGGCAACAGGCCGAGCGCCGCATCGAGCAGGAACTCGGCGAAGTGCGTGCTACGGGTCAGATACTTCGCGCCCCACAGCGCAGTCAACGGCAGATCGTTGAAGTAGTAGCGACCGCTGCGGCCAGCCTCGGCGAGACGGTCCCAGATCGTCGGCAGCTGTGAGATCGTGAAGTCGTTGCTGCGCCGATCGGTTTCGCCGGCATGCAGGTACATGCGATTGGGGAAGGTCGACGCGAGGATGCCGTGAAAGTAGCGATCGCAGACCGTCCACTGGTCAGCGACACCGGCGAAGAACGGCAGGTCTTCGCGGCGGAAGTAGCCGACCGGAAACTTGTCGCTGCCGACAACGGCATCGCCGACCGTGCCCAGCCAGCCGTCCATGCGCCCGCCATTGAGATGGATGCGCCCGCCGTCGTAGCCGTGGTTCGGATCTTCCTTGCCGCAGGCTTGGTAGCCGTAGCCGTCTTCGGTCGCCAGCGCAAAGGTGTCGACCGACGCACCGGACTTGTCCGGATAGCGCAGGCCAGCCTGGAGGCCGTCTGCACCGGGGACCCAGCCCAGCATGTGATCGAAGGAGCGGTTCTCCATCATCACGATGACGAAGTGGTCGATGCCGGAATCCTCGGGTGCCGGCAGAGCCTTGCCCGGTGGTGGCTGCGGGGCGACATCGGTGCTGCCTGCGCCCGCGGCGTCTGAGGAATCGCCGCACGCGCTCAGGGCGCTGGCAACGGCGGGCGCGGCGGCGAGGCCGGCGAGCAGGCGACGGCGGCTGGGATCGGCAATGCCGTCCCGATCTGATTTCTTCATCGATTTCCCCCGAAATCGCATATGACAGCGCTACTGATTTACGCAGGTGCAGCCCTTGATGTCGCTGATGCCTGTCCGTCTTTTAAGCGGCAATACTTTATCCCGCTGGGTACGACCGTGATATGACACTGACCAGTGCGATCCGCTACCAGCGGGAACTGGCACCGCCGC